>NZ_JBHZEJ010000025.1:36673-95162 GCF_042756365.1 Streptomyces sp. NPDC059092 | reverse complement strand
CAGGACGGAGAGGGCCGAGCGTCATGCTCGGCCCTCTCCGTGTCGTTCGTTCGTCGTCGCCCGGCGGGTCGCCGGGCCGGTCGCGGCTCAGGTGATGTGGACATCCTGCGGCTCGACGGTGACATGGCGGTCCTGGGGGTGGTCGGTGATGTGAATGTCACCGGCGAGGGCCGGCGACGCCGCCGCCGCGCCCGCCGCGACGATCAGCGCGGTCGTGACCAGGATTCTCTTGGCGAGGGATATCTGAAGTGTCATGTCGAAATTCTTTCCGGTAGGCACTGTCACAACCGTCGACGGCGCGTCGGTAAGTGGTATCAGGGGTTCCGGCCCCTGACACGCCAGGGCCGCGGCGGCTCCCCCTCCGCGCCGCCGCGGCCGATACCCCCGTCGAAGAGGCTTGATCAGGCAGGCTCACTGGTGATGTGCGTGTCCTGCGTGGTGATGTCACCGCTGGTGATGTGCGTGTCGAGCGGCTTGGGCGTGGTGTCCGGCTCGCCGGTGATGTGCGTGTCGCCCTGCGGCTTGACGGTCTTCTCGGTCTTCTTCTCGCTCATGGCCTGAACTCCCTCGTGAAGAGCGATCTGGTGGGGCATGAGGCCCGTCCGGCCGTTCCCCCGAATAGCCGGACGGGCGTCTCAAGGCCGCCCACCCTAGGGGTTCGGCCTCACATCGATCCGTCTGCCCCCCGACGCAACGGATTCGACGTGGACGACAATGCCGTGCACCGCTAAACGATTGATGAACGTGCAGGCCAGACCCGTTGTACGGGGGCGCTGGTGGGGCGGTTACGCGGCTGCGGAGGAGGTGAGGAGGCTGTGCACCTCTGTCGCCTCGGGGGAACCCAGTTCCTCGAAGATGTCCAGCGCCTCCTGCCAGCAGACCTGGGCGCGCCCCGTCTGCCCTATGCCGCTCAGGGCCCGGCCGAGCGTGGTCAGCACCTGGGCGCGCCGCCACTCCCCGCCGATGCCGCGCAGCACGATCAGCGCCATCTCCGCGTTGGACGCGGCCGGCGCGGGACGCCTGCCCGCGAGATCGACCTCGGCGAGACGGAACAGCGTCATCCCCTCCCAGAGCCGCTGCCTGCTGTCGCGGAAGGTGTCCAGGGCCTCCAGGAGCCGCTGGGCCGCGTCGGAGAGATGGCCGCTCGCGGTGAGGGCCACGGCCAGCGCGTAGCGGGCGTTCGCGGCGCGCAGGGCGTTGCCCATCCGGTCGTAGATGCGGATGCCCTCCTTGGCGAGGGAGACCGCGCTGGCCGTACGTCCCAGGGCGAGATGGGCGCGGGAGAGGTTGCAGAGGGCGGACGCCTCCCCGGGCGCGTTCCCCGCGGCCCGGAAGTCGTCCGCCGCGCGCTTGAGATGGGCCTCCCCGTCCGCGAAACGGTTCTGGTAGACGGCGATCGCGCCGCGGAGGTTGCTCACCCAGCAGATGGTCAGGGTGTCGCCCGTGCGCTCGGCCAGCGTCATGGCCTGCCCGGTCTCCTCGTCGGCCTGGTCGAACCGGCCCGTGACCAGGTGCACGTTGCTCAGGGCGATCAGCGCCCGGCCCTCGGCCCGGTCGTCGCCGAGGGCGCGCGCCGCGGCCAGTACGGCCCGCGCCGTCGCCTCGTACTCCTTGGAGTTGGCCCCCGACTCGCCGAGGTCCAGGGACGCCCAGAGCAGGTCCACGGCCCGGCGCAGCGTGCCCGTACCGGACGCGTCCGTACCGCCCGTACCGGACGCGTCCGTAGCGGAACCGGCCGTCGCGGCGGGAGAGCCGTCGGCGGACTGGCGTACGCACGCCAGCAGGCAGTTGGCCTCCGCGTACAGCCAGTCCTGCGCGTCGTGCCGGTCGGTGAACGACAGCCCCGCGTACGACGTCGGCTCCAGGTGGTCGACCAGCCGGTCGCCGGGGCGCTCCAGCGCGTACACCCGCGCCGATGTCGTCAGGTAGAAGTCCAGCAGCCGCGAGAGCGCGCACCGCCGCTCCGAGGGGCCCTGCTCGTCGCGCTCGGCGCAGGCACGCGCGTAGAGCCGTACGAGATCGTGGTAGCGGTAGCGGCCCGGGGCGGCCGATTCCAGCAGGGACGTGTCGACCAGCGACTCCAGCAGGTCCTCCGCCTCCCGCTGGTCCAGGTCGAGCAGCGCGGCGGCGCCCGCCAGCGAGATGTCGGGGCCGTCGGCCAGACCGAGCAGCCGGAACGCCCGCGCCTGGGCGTGGTCCAGCGCGCCGTAGCCCAGTTCGAAGGTGGCGGCGACCGCGAGGTCGCCCGCCTGCAACTCGTCCAGCCTGCGCCGCTCGTCGGCGAGCTTCGCCGCGAGGACCGAGACCGTCCAGGTGCGGCGGGACGCGAGGCGGGACGCCGCGATCCGGATGGCGAGCGGGAGGAAGCCGCACGCGGCGACCACGTCGAGCGCCGCCTCGCGCTCCGCGGCGACCCGCTCGGGACCGACGATGCGGGTGAAGAGCTGGAGCGCCTCCTCCGGCGACATCACGTCGAGGTCCACGAGGTGCGCGCCGGCCAGGTCGACCAGCCGGGCCCGGCTGGTGATCAGGGCCGCGCACCCCGTCGTACCGGGCAGCAGCGGCCGGATCTGCGCGGAGTCCCGGGCGTTGTCCAGCAGGACGAGGACGCGCCGGCCGTCGAGCGCGGAGCGGTAGAGCGCGGAGCGCTCGGCGAGCGAGTCGGGGATCTCCGCATCTGCAGTGCCGAGCGCCCGCAGGAACGAGCCCAGGACGGCCTCCGGCTCCGCCGTCCGCGTCCCGGCGCCCTGGAGGTCCACGTACAACTGGCCGTCGGGGAAGTGCGCGCGGGCCGCGTGCGCGACGTGGACCGCGAGCGTGGTCTTGCCGACGCCGCCGATCCCCGCGAGCGCGGAGACCGCCATGACGGACCCCTCGGCGGTGGCCAGCCGGTTGCCCAGCTCCCGTACGAAGGCGTCGCGGCCGGTGAAGTCCGGTACGGTCGCCGGAAGTTGGGCGGGGCGCGGTACGGAGTGCACCGGCTCAGGCTCCTCCGGCGGGCGCGCCAGGTCCGCGTCGGCCTGGAGGATGCGGCGCTGGAGTTCGGAGAGTTCGGGCCGGGGGTCCACGCCCAGCTCGTCGGCGAGCAGCCGGCGCGTGTCGGCGTACACGGCGAGCGCCTCCGCCTGCCGGCCGCTCCGGTAGAGCGCCACCATCAGCAGCTCGCGCAGCCGTTCGCGCAGCGGGTGTTCGGCGGTCAGGGCGGTCAGCTCGGAGACGGCCTCCGTGTGGGCGCCGACCTCCAGATCCAGGTCGAGCAGGTCCTCGGTGAGCTGGAGGCGCCACTCCTCCAGCCGGGTGCGCTGCGTCTCGGCGTACGGTCCCGGCACGGAGGCCAGCGTCTCGCCGTCCCACAGGTTCAGCGACTTGCTGATCAGGGAACGCGCCTGGCCGCGGTCGCCGGCGGCGCGCGCCTTGTCCGCGTGGGCCGCCAGCTCCTGGGCCACGTTGAGGTCGAGGGCGTCGGGGTCGGTCCGCAGCGCGTAGCCGCCGGACTCGCTGACCAGCACGCCGGGGGCGAGGACCTTGCGCAGACGGGAGGCGTACGTACGGACGGCTGCGAGGGCCTGCGAGGGCGGTTCGTCGCCCCAGAGCCCGTCGATGAGTTCGGCGGCGGTGGCGGTACGGCCCTCGCGCAGGAGGAGCGAGGCGAGCAGGGCGCGCTGCTGCGGCGACCCGGGGGGCAGCGCCTCACCACCGCGCCAGGCGCGTACGGGGCCGAGCACGCTGAAGCGCAGGTGGACGGATTCGTTGGGGGCGCCGGGCACGGTGCTGTCGGCCTTGCCGTCGAGCACCTTGTCGTCGAGCACCTTGCCGTCGAGCGTGCTGCCGCTGACCGCCCGTGCGCCGGCGCCCGCGCCGTTGGCGCCGGTGCTGCTTCCGCCGTGGGTGCCGTTCGCGCTGTTGGTGCCCTTGGTCGTGCCGGTCCTGCCCACGCCGCTCGGCGCGGCCGGAGTCCACTGCTCCGGTACACGTGGCCCGCCGTCGAGGCCCATAGCTCCCCCTGCCCGCCGTTCACCGGTATCGCCCCGCACAGTCTGCCTTGTCGGGGGCCGTGCGTCAGCAGTGAGTAAGGCTCTGCACAAGCCCTCGACAGGTTAAAGACCGTATGTGGCCCAAGAGTTACGGGGCGAACGAGGGGGCGGCGTGGTCCCACCGCCTCCCTCCCGTTCTCTCTACCCCTTCACTCTCCGCAGACCCGTCCGGAACAGGCGGGTGGGCATCACGGACCGGCGCGGGTGTCCCGGGCGCCCCTACTCCCCGAGGAACACCGGGTTCGTGAACGCCGCCAGCGCCCCCGGCAGCCCGGCCACCTTCGGGGCGTGCCGCACCTCCGCGCGTACGTAGGCGGCGTACGAGGCGGTCGTGCGCCACTCCACCGCGCCCGCCCCCGACTCCGGCAGCGCGGAGCTGTACAACGGGCCCTGGTCGGTGACGAAGTACGCGGTGCAGCCCGGGGCGCCGGTCACCTCCAGGCGTACGGTCACCGGGGCGTCATGGGCGACGCGCAGCCGGTCGCCGATGCCCGCGTGGAGCCCCCTGCCGCCCGCCGCGCCGAAGGTCAGCGAGACCGCCGCGGACTCGGCGACGTAGCTGTGGCCCGCGCGGATCCCGGCGAGGATCGCCTCGCGGGAGAGGTCGTCGGCGAGGACGACGGTCTGCGGGGTGCCGATCGGGTCGGGGTCGCGGTGGGCGTCGCTGTTCCCCATCGCGGGGGTCCACGTCGGCCCCCTGCCGCCGGTACGGCCCGAACGTACCGATGCCACCAGCGAGTTGTCCCACTCGGCGAGGGAGATCTCGTCGTCCGGGGTGTACGCGCCGTTCCACACCTCCACCGCGTCGGCGTCCGCGAAGCCGAACTTCCAGTTGCAGCCCAGGCAGGTGCCGTGCGGATGGGCGGGGACGACGAGGCCGCCCGCGCGGGAGATCTCGCGCGCGAAACGCCCGAAGCGGTTGTCGCGGGCCCGGTAGCGCCAGTCGATGAACGTGCCGGGGTCCGTACCGAGCGCCAGGACATGGCCGTTGCGGGTGGTGACCTCCTCGCCGGTGAGGATCAGCAGGTCGTCGCCCCACAGCCCCTCCCAGGCGCGGTGCCCCGAATACGTGTTGTGCTCGCTGGAGTTGATGAAGTCGAGCCCGGCCGCGCGGGCGAGCGCGGCGATCTCGGCGGGGGTGCGCCGCCCGTCGGAGTGCACGGAGTGGATGTGGCAGTCGCCCCGGTACCAGGCCCGGCCGCGCCCCTTGGCCCGCTGGGGCGGGTGCACGGGGGGCGGGGTGGTGCCGGGGGCGCCGTAGGTGAGAGTGATGGTGACCTCGTACGGCAGCCCCTGCGGCGCCACGGTGTACGGGCCGAGCGCGATGTGCCAGGTGCCCGCGCGGACCGGGCCCGGGATGTAGCCGGGGGTGGCCGCGTCGGCGCGTACGAAGAACTCGGTGCGGGCCCCGCCGGACCAGCCGCGGAAGCCCCGGCCGCCCAGCTCCGTACCGCGCTCGTCGAAGAGGCCGATGTCGAGGGCGTTGCCCTGGGTGCCGGCCGGGACGGCGGGTCGCTCGTACGAGTAGGCGACATGGATCTCGTTGACGCCGCGCGGTACCTCGACGGGGAGATGGACGAAGTCGGGGGAGCCGGGCGGCAGCGTGCCACGGACGGTCTTCGTCCGTCTGCCGTCGGCGGCAGGGCCGGTCGAGGAGGGGTCGGGGGAGGCGGCGGAAGCGGCGTTCGCGAAGCTCACGGTGTTCAACGTAAGCGCGGTGGCGGCTCCCGTCACCAGGAGTCCGCGTCGTCCGATGGACTGGCTCATACCGGCTGCTCCAGGGGCGAGGGGGCGAGGGGACGGGAGGGGCTTGGTGCCCCGCCACTCTCGTAGTCCGGGGTGAACCGGGGCGCAAGGTCACGCGGGCGGTGGATGGCGGGAAGACAGCGGACGGATGGCCCGCCGTGCCGTCCCGTCCTGTTCGGCCTCGCCGTCCGGCCGGATCGCGGCCCACCTGCCCGACCGCCGGTGTTCCAGAGCCGTTCCCCGGCGGAACGCCCCCGGTTCGTTCAGGGTCTTTAGGCCCGCGCATGGGCCCACGGGCCCTGTCCCTGGGCCCCGGGCCGGACTTAGCCTTCGTCGTGGCTCCGGGGGACCCGCAAGCGGGGGAGCGAGCAGGGCGACGGTCCGTGGGAACGGTGGACCGGCCCTGACGCGACCGCGTGTGGGAGCAGGTCAGTTCACCTACATAAAAGAAGCGTTGGGTGAGTCACTTGTCCGGGCTCGGTCTTCACACGCACACCGGCATCCTCGCGCGGCACCCCGGCGAGCAGCGGGAGCGCGCGCTGCCGCCCTCTCTCCGCGCCGCGCGCGTACTGCTGCACGTGCTCTTCGGGCTCACGGTCGTGGGCGGGCTCGGGCTGATCGGCGAGGCCGTGTCCACGGGCCTGATGACCCCCACGCTCTTCGGCCTCGCGCTGTACGCGGCGGCGCCGGGCGTGCTGGCGTGGGTGCTCACCTGGCGCCTTCGCGAGGGCGCCGTCCGTGTCTGGGGCGGCTTGGTCGCCGTACAGGTGTGGCTGTTCTGCGGCAGCCTGTTCAACATCGCCACCGGTTCGGTACAGGGCCTCACACAACTGGTGCTGCCGCTGATGATCCTGGTGTTCCTCCTCCGGCCGGGGAGCCGTACGTGGTCGGGGGTGCGGCCTCCCGGGAAGAGCCTCAGGGAGTGGTTCTCCGGGTTCTCCTTCGCGCGCGGGCTCTTCCGGCGGCGTGACCGGGCCCAGACGTCCGTGGAGTACCTGGGCATGATCGTGGTCGTCTCGGTGATCATCCTGGCGATCGTCACCGGAGGCATCTCCAGCCGCCTGACCGGTGGACTGCACGAGGCGGTCTGCAATCTCACGGGCGAGTCGTGCGAAGCGTCCGGCGACGCGGCGGGCGGAGCCACGGGCGGCACGTCGGGCGGTACGACGGGCGGAACCACCGGGGGCAGCACGGGGGGCGCCACGGGAGGCGCCACGGGCGGCTCGACCGGCGGCGACGACAACGGCGGTACGACCACGGGCGGTTCGGCCGACGGCGGTACGAGCACCGGTGGTTCGGCCAACGGTGGCGGTGACAACGGAGGCACGAGCACCGGCGGTTCCGCCAACGGCGGCGGTGACAACGGAGGTGCCACGGGCTCCGGAGGTGCGACCGGAGGCGACTCGGGCGGCGACTCCGGTGCCGGCGGCACCGCCAGTGGTGGAGCTGATGGCGGTGCCAACGGCGGTGTCACCGGCGGTGCCAGTGGCGGCGCCAGTGGCGGAACTTCCGGTGGTACGGCCACCGGAGGTGATGACAACGGGGGTACCACGGGCGCCGGAGGTGCGACCGGAGGCGATTCCGGTGGTGCTTCCGGTGGCGCCAGCACCGGGGGCACCGCTTCCGGAGGCTCGACCGGTGGGGCGGTCGGAGGGACGAACAGCGGCGGTTCCACGTCCGGCGGCTCGACGGGAGGCGACAGCGGCGGGAACAACGGCGGAAGTACCGGCGGTGACGACGACAGTGGGGGCGCCGTCGGCGGTGCGGTCGGCGGGACGTCCGGCGGGACGTCCGGTGGGAACAGTGGTGGCTCCAACGGGGGGACGAACTCCGGTGGCGCGAGCGGGGGCGCCAACGGTGGTTCGAACTCCGGCGGCGCGTCCGGCGGGGCCAGCGGTGGCTCCAGCGGGGGCTCGGACTCCGGTGGGGCGAACGGCGGCTCGGATTCGGGCGGCGCGACCGGCGGGACGAGCGGTGGTTCCAGCTCCGGCGGTGCGAGCGGTGGTGCGAGCGGTGGAGCCAGTGGTGGTTCCAGCTCGGGCGGGTCCAGCTCGGGCGGTTCCAGCGGTGGGTCCAGTGGCGGTGCGAGTGGTGGTTCCAGCGGTGGGTCCAGTGGTGGCTCCAGCTCCGGTGGAGCCAGCGGCGGTTCCAGTGGTGGCGCGAGTGGTGGCTCCAGTGGTGGTGCGAGTGGCGGTTCCAGCTCCGGTGGAGCCAGCGGCGGCTCCAGCGGCGGCTCCAGTGGTGGTGCGAGTGGCGGTTCCAGCTCCGGCGGGTCCAGCGGCGGTGCGAGCGGTGGTTCCAGCGGCGGGTCCAGCGGCGGTGCGAGCGGCGGTTCCAGCGGCGGGTCCAGCGGCGGTGCGAGCGGCGGTTCGAGTTCCGGCGGCAGCAGCAACGGCGGCCCGAGCACCGGTGGATCCTCATCCGGCGGTCAGCCCTCGGCGGATCCGACCGAGCCTGAGCAGAAGCCCGAGGAGAAGCCCAAGAACGACTGCGACGACGCCTCCAAGGCCGTCGCCTTCCCCACCGTGACGTACGCCGGATCCACCGGCCGTCTCATCCTGGCGGCGGGTGGCGAGCCCTCTCCCAGCGATCAGGCGGCCAAGTCCCTGACGGAGGAGATGGCCGCCGCCGCCAAGGCGGCCGGCGCAACCACGGTCCCCGGGTACGACACCTATGAGGAGGCCGAGAAGGCGGCTGCGGACGCTTTCAAAACCAAGTGCGACAACTCGAACAACGAGGACAGCGACAAGGAACAGGACAAGACCGACGAACTGGACCGTGCTGACAAGGACCAGGAGGCCCGTCAGGGCGATCCCTTGCACGCGCTCGACGACATCCCGCCGTACACGCCGGGTCCCGCCGCGAGCAAGGAGTGGGCGCGGCAGGTCGAGGAAATCGCCAGGAATAACCCTCTGACCGAGAACTTCACGGCCCAGGACGCGCTCGTCGTCGCCAACTACACCGGCAGTTGGGCCGCTGACCTCAACAAGTACCTGCGGACCGGGAGCGCGCCGGGGTCGTTCAAGAACCCGGGTGCCAAGGTGCAGTTGATGGACGAGGCGCTGAGCCATCTGCCGCCGGTTCCCGATCTCACCGTCTACCGGGGCACGTTCATGCCGGACAGCGTCCTCCAGCAACTGACCAACGGCAACGAGGTCAACTTCCCCGAGTACCTGAGTACGTCCACGGACCTCACCAAGGCGGAAACCGCCCTGGGGCGGGCCAACGGCGGCGGCACCGGTGGGGAGAACGTGCTGCTCGAAATCGAGACGAGCAACGGCCGCAACATCGACCCGCTGTCCCGCTACCGGGGCAAGGAGTCGGAGGTCCTCATCCCGCGCGACGGGAAGTTCACGATGACGAGCCAGGAGACGCGCATCATCAACGGCAAGGAAGTCAAGGTCATCAAGATGACCCAGACGGGCTGACGGCGTGCCCCGTGCGGACGAGCCGGTTCCGTCCGCACGGGGCAGTCGCGGCCTCGTCCTCAGGCCGGGGAAACGTCCGGGCCCTGATCCTCGCCCAGCTCCGCGAAGTGATCGAACTCCCCGGCCATGACGCCCTTCACGAACGCCTCCCACTTCACCTGCGTGGTGGTGACGACGGTGTCGGGGTCGCTGGTCTCCCGGAGATGAATGAGATCCCCGGCCCCGGCGGCCACCTCGATCCACGGCCCGGGCCCTTCGTCACCCTCGGGGGCCGCGCGGACCCATTCGAGACCGGCGGGGATGTCAGCCATGGTTGTCGGACTCCTTGAGTGAGCGGAGGAACCTGGCCCAGGTGGCCGGGTCGGTCGCCAGTATGGAATGTGCCGGATCGGCGCTCTCGGTGAGCTGTATCGCACGGCCGGGCGTCGCGGCGACGCTCAGACAGGCGTCGCCCTCACCGCAGTACGAAGACTTCTGCCAGTGGTCCATGGCCATGAGTGGTCCTTTCGGTCAGAGCTGCTGGGCGATGGAGTGGACGAAGTCCCGGGATTTCGCCGGGCTGAGCGCGACGGCTGCCATGCGGTCGAGCAGCGCCCGGTACTTCTGGAGCTGTGCCTCGGCGTCCAGGAGGACGGAGCCGTGCGACTGGTCAAGATGCACGGTGTCGAGCTGCGGTACGGGTCCGACGGCGTACGCGACCGACTGCCCCGAACCGGGATACGCGCCTGCGTCGAAGGGGATCACGCTGAGGGTGATGTGCTCGCGTTCCCCCATGGTGAGCAGGTGCTCCAGTTGACGCCGAGCCGTGGCCGCGCCCCCGAACTTCATCCGGAGCGCGGCCTCGTGGACGATCGCCGAGTACCGGATCGGATCCGTACGGTAGATGACGTCCTGACGTTTGACCCGGTGCGAGACGCGGTGCTCGATCTCGGGCGGTGACAGCTCGGGCATCACTTGCTGGAACACCACCCGGGCGTGATCGGCGGTCTGGAGCAGTCCCGGGATGTGGGCCGTGTACGCGGTGCGGAGCGCGACGGCGTGGTGTTCGAGTTCGGCCAGATCCAGCAGCCCGCCGGGGAGGATGCCCCGGTACTGCTCCCACCAGCCACGTGACCGGTCGCCCGTCATGTCGACGAGGGCGGAGATGTACGCCTCGTCCTCGCAGCCGTACGCGTCCGCCATAGCGCGGACCCGGTCGGCGCTGACCCCGAACCGGGCGGTCTCGACGTTGCTCACCTGCCCCGAACTGGTGCCCAGTCGACTCGCCGCCGCGCTTGCCGTCATTTCGGCGTGCTGACGCAGTCTCCGCAGTTCGGTGGCGAGGCGGAGGCGACGGGCCGTCGCGGGTGGCTTCGCGGTCATACAACTCCTTCTGGGCGCCAAGAGATGCGCACCCTCACTCACACGAGGGAACCTGGCATCGAATTTCTTGAATTCTGCCAAAGTTTCTTTGTCGCGACTCTAGTCTTTGAGGCAGGCCACCGCCTGGAAGTACCCCGCTCGACGGAGCGGCCTGGTCACCGGGCACCGCACCTCGCATCCCCATACCTGGGCAAATCCCCTCCGCGATCGGAGACTTCCGTGCAAACCGTATCCCCGCACTGGGCCTACACGCTTCAACTCCCGCCCGATCCCCGCGCCCCCGGAGTCGCCCGGCGCACCGTCCGTAACGTGGTCGAGGCGCACCGGATGAACGAACTGACCGACACGGCGGAACTGTTGGCGAGCGAGCTGGTCACCAACGCCTACCGGCACGCGCCGGGCCCGTACGCCCTGCGTATCCGCGCCCTGGAACCGCACCGGCTCCGGGTCGGGGTCTGGGACAGCAACCCCGAGATCCCGCCCCCGTTCAACGGCGACCTCCTCACCCCGCCCGCGCCCACCTCGGCCGCAGGGGCCCTGCCGGAGCGCGGACGCGGGTTATGGCTCGTACAGCTTTACGCCGACGACTGGGGCGCGTACCGCATGGGCGGCGAGCCGTCAGGGCATCGCGGAAAGCTGCTGTGGGTGGAGTGCGTGAGCAAGGGCGGCGAGGCCGAATGTCAGTGGCGTGACGTAGCGTGACCGAGTGGGTGGAAACCGGTGAAAGGAGTGGTGATGTCCGAGGCTCAGGATTATGCGTGGCGGTACGGTGGAGACACCGCAGAGCGGGACACGGGCCCTCCCGTCGTGTCCGTTCGCGCGGGCGAAGAGCCGGAGCCGCAGGGATGGAGGCCACCAGCCATGTCCGTCGTGCCGTTGCTGCGTCCGCGCCCGGGGAATCTGCGCGAGGTCGCCGAGAAGATCGAAGAAGCGACTGGTCTGCGGGTGCAGATTCTGGGAGGAAGTCTCGTGATGTCCCCGACTCCCCGTGGGAAGCACGCGGGCGTCATCAGGCGCCTGCGGGCGGAACTGGATCCCGCCCTGCCGGATGGACTTGCCGTCTACGAGGTCTCTTCCGTTGCCATGCCTGACGACCCTGACGACTACGCGACGCCCGACCTGATCGTTCTGCCCGACGCCTGGGACGACGACGACAACTGGCTCGCGGACGCGGCGGACGTAGGGCTCGCGGTCGAAGTCATCTCCCAGTCCGAAAAGGCCCGGGGCATTACGCAGAAGAACGACTGGTACGCCGTCGCCGGAGTCGCGGTGCTGCTCGTCATCGACCCCCGCCACGGTACGTGGGCGTTGCACACCGGCCCCCGGGACGGCGCGTATCAGGACATGGTGCGGGGCAAGTACGGCGAGGTGATCCCGCTGCCCGTGCCGTTCGGCCGGGATCTGGCCACGGACGGCCTTCCGCTGTACGGGGCCGGAGCGGCCGGGCGTCACTGAGCAGGAGGCGACGGTCAGGTGAGGGGCGCGGCGTCCGCGCCCGGTGGGCGGAGCATGAAGACGTCGACCGGGTCCTCGGACTCCAGGACGAAGCCGTGGCGCTCGTAGAGCCGGCGGGCCGCGCTGCCCTGGAGGACGTTGAGGCGGACGGTCGCGCCCTGCGCGTCGGCGCGCTTCAGTACCGTACGCAGGACGGCTGAGCCGAGCCCGTGGCCCTGCTGGTGGGCGGCGAGGTAGAAGTGCTCCAACAGGAGCCCCGTGGGCACGGGGCGGAGCGTGACGCATCCGGCCCGTTCGCCGTCGAGGACGACGACCGAGGTGTGCTCCGTGGAGAAGGAGTCGCGCAGCCGCTGCCGCACCCGGTGCTCGTCGTACCGCCCGAGGCGTTCGAGGTCGGCGCGCAGGACCGTGGCCCGTAGCTCGGCCACCGGTTCCACGTCCGCCGCCGTGGCGGCGCGCAGGCGCCACCGCTTCCCCGCGACCGTGCCGGGCGGCCGTGTCCCGTGCCCGTGCGTTCCCGCCTCCGCCGTTCCCGTTTCCGCACCCATGGCCGAAGTGTCGCAAACCGGTCGCCCGCCCCTACCTGCGCGGGGGTGCTTCTACTCGGGCCCCGGGAGAGACATATGCCACCTCTTGTGACGCAACCAAGATCCACCCCGACGCTCGTATGCTCGGAGGATGACGACGAGCGCACCGCAGGGTCCCGGGCCCGGACAGCCGACCGCCAACGGCATGCGCCGCGCGCTCAAACGGGCCCGTGACGGTGTCGCGCTCGATGTCGCCGAGGCCGCCGTGCTCCTCCAGGCGCGGGGCTCGGATCTGACCGACCTGGCCGCGTCCGCCGCGCGGGTGCGGGATGCCGGGCTGGAGGCCGCAGGGCGGGCCGGGGTCATCACGTACTCCCGGAAGGTCTTCATCCCGCTCACCCGGCTGTGCCGCGACAAGTGCCACTACTGCACGTTCGTCACCGTCCCCGGCAAGCTCCGCCGTGCCGGGCACGGCATGTTCCTCTCGCCCGACGAGGTCCTGGAGATCGCCCGCCAGGGGGCCGAAATGGGCTGCAAGGAGGCGCTGTTCACCCTCGGCGACCGGCCCGAGGACCGGTGGCCCGAGGCGCGGGAGTGGCTGGAGGCCGAGGGGTACGACGACACCCTCGCCTACGTACGCGCCATGGCGATCCGCGTCCTGGAGGAGACCGGGCTGCTGCCCCACCTCAACCCCGGGGTGATGTCCTGGACCGACCTCCAGCGGCTCAAGCCCGTCGCGCCCAGCATGGGCATGATGCTGGAGACCACCGCCACGCGCCTGTGGTCCGAGCCCGGCGGCCCGCACCACGGCTCGCCCGACAAGGAGCCCGCCGTCCGGCTGCGGGTCCTGGAGGACGCCGGCCGGTCCAACGTGCCGTTCACGACCGGTGTGCTGATCGGCATCGGGGAGTCGTACGAGGAGCGCGCCGACGCCCTCTTCGAACTGCGCCGCGTCCAGCGCGCCTACCACGGCGTCCAGGAAGTCATCGTCCAGAACTTCCGTGCCAAGCCCGACACCGCCATGCGCGGCATGCCCGACGCAGAGCTGGAGGAGCTGGCCGCGGCCATCGCCGTCGCCCGGCACATCCTGGGCCCCTCCGCCCGCGTCCAGGCGCCGCCGAACCTCGTCGACGGCGAGTACGCCCTGTTCATCGGCGCGGGCATCGACGACTGGGGTGGCGTCTCGCCGCTCACCCCCGACCACGTCAACCCCGAGCGCCCCTGGCCGCAGATCGACGAACTGGCCGCGCGGACCGCCGAGTCCGGCTTCGAGCTGCGCGAACGCCTCACCATCTACCCGGAGTTCATCCAGCGCGGCGAGCCCTGGCTGGACCCCCGGCTGATGCCGCACGTACGGGCCCTCGCCGACCCGGAGACCGGGCTCGCGCGCGAGGGCGTCACGCCGTCAGGGCTGCCCTGGCAGGAGCCGGACGAGGGCTTCACCGCCACCGGGCGCACCGATCTGCACCGCACCATCGACACCGAGGGCCGCACGTCCGACCGGCGCGACGACTTCGACGAGGTGTACGGGGACTGGGAGGCGCTGCGCGAGGCCGCGGCCCCCGGCATGGTGCCCTCCCGTATCGACACCGACGTACGGACGGCCCTCGCGCAGGCCGCCGACGACCCGGAGAAGCTCACCGACGACCAGGCCCTCGCCCTGCTCCACGCCGACGGGCCCGCCCTCGACGCGCTCACCCGGATCGCGGACGAGCTGCGCCGCGACATGGTCGGCGACGACGTCACGTACATCGTCACGCGCAACATCAACTTCACCAACGTCTGCTACACGGGCTGCCGCTTCTGCGCCTTCGCCCAGCGCCGTACGGACGCCGACGCGTACACCCTCTCCCTCAGCCAGGTCGCGGACCGCGCGGAACAGGCGTGGGAGGTCGGCGCCACCGAGGTCTGCATGCAGGGCGGCATCCACCCCGACCTGCCCGGCACGGCCTACTTCGACATCGCGCGCGCGGTCAAGGAACGCGTACCCGGCATGCACGTCCACGCCTTCTCCCCGATGGAAGTCGTCAACGGCGCCTCCCGCACGGGGCTTTCGATCCGCGAATGGCTGACGGCCGCCAAGGAGGCCGGACTCGACTCGATCCCCGGCACGGCGGCGGAAATCCTGGACGACGAGGTCCGCTGGGTCCTCACCAAGGGCAAACTGCCGACGGCCACCTGGATCGAGGTCGTCAAGACCGCCCACGAACTGGGCATCCGCTCCAGCTCCACGATGATGTACGGCCACGTCGACCAGCCCCGCCACTGGCTGGGCCACTTCCGTACCCTCGCCCGCATCCAGCAGGAGACCGGCGGCTTCACGGAGTTCGTGACCCTGCCCTTCATCCACACCAACGCCCCCGTCTACCTGGCCGGCATCGCCCGCCCCGGGCCCACCGACCGGGACAACCGCGCCGTGATCGCGATGGCCCGGCTCCTCCTGCACCCCCACATCCCCAACATCCAGACCAGTTGGGTGAAGCTCGGTACGGAGGGCGCGGCGGAGATGCTCCGCTCCGGCGCCAACGACCTGGGCGGCACCCTGATGGAGGAGACCATCTCCCGTATGGCGGGCTCCAGTTACGGCTCCTACCGTTCCGTGAAGGACCTGGTCGCCATCGCGGACGCGGCGGGACGCCCGGCGAAGCCCCGGACGACGCTGTACGGAGAGGTCCCCGAGGAGCGGGTCAACGCGGCGGCGGCATCGGACGGACACCTGCCGGAGCTGCTGCCCCTGCTGGCAGACTGAGCGGCGAGCCAGCGCCCGGGAACGGGCCGGACGGACACGGGGGAGTACGTACGTGGCGCGGGCGGAGCCGGACCGGCCGTCGACGGCCGAACTGATCGGGCACCGCCGCCGGTTCGTCGGGCGCGGCGCCGAGCCGGGCGCGCGCCTCCGCGACCAGGAGAGCGTCCGGCTCGTCCTGGGACCGGACGAGGCCCGCTACGCCTTCACCGCCGCGCCGGGCGCAAACCTGAGGAGTACCGAAGCCTCGCACCCGAGTACCTGAGCCCCGCACCCGAGTGCCGAAGCCTCGCACCCGAGTGCCTGAGCCTCGCACCCGAGTACCTGAGCCTCGCGCCCGCAGACCGACCCGCAGACCGAAGAGACCCGCCGCGCTACTTTCGTCGGATGCGGCGGCCCGGCCCCGCTCCGTACCGTCGTACGGTATGACAGCACCCCCTCCGACCGAGCCCGCCACCTCCGGCCCGCCCGCCCTCGGCAAGGCCCCGACCGCGCGCCTCGCGGATGTCGACGCGCTCCGCGGCTTCGCGCTCCTCGGCATCCTGATGGTCAACATCTCGTTCTTCGCGAGCGGTTACACCCTCCTGGACATGCCCGACCCGGCCCGGAGCGCGTGGCACGACCATGTCGCCTCGGGCATCGTCGCGTTCTTCTTCGAGGCGAAGTTCTATCTCCTCTTCTCCTTCCTCTTCGGCTACAGCTTCACCCTCCTGCTCAACTCCGCCGCCGCGCGCGGGCTTTCCTTCCGGCCCCGGTTCCTGCGGCGGCTCGGTGGGCTGTTCCTGATCGGGGTGGCCAACGCGGTGCTGCTCTTCCACGGCGACATCCTCGTCACGTACGCGCTCCTCGGGCTGCTGCTCTTCCTCGTACGCGGCATCTCGCCGCGGCGCGCGCTGTGGGTGGCCGGGATCGTCACCGGAGTGATCGCGCTCGTCCTCCTGACGCTGGCCGTCCTCGTGGCCGTCATCGACGGGGCCTCCGCCGGCCCGACCGCCGCCGAACGGGCCACCATGCTCGCCGACGGGCGGGACGCCACCGAGGCGATGCGGGGCGGGCTCGGCTCCGTCGTCGGGGAACGGCTCTCCTCGCTGCCGACCGCGTTTCCGCTGATCCTCTTCTTCCAGGGGCCGTTGGCCTTCTCCGCCTTCCTGGTCGGACTGGCAGCCGGCAAGCACCGCGTGCTCGACCACACCGCCGCCGCGGACCCCGACGCGTACCGGCGGAGGCTGAAGCTCATCCAGCTCGTCGGCTTCCCGGTCGGTCTGGCGGGGTCGCTCGCCTACACCTTCGCCGGGGACGAGAACCTCTTCGCGCCCATCGCGCACATCGTCAGCGCGCCCTTCCTCACCGCCGCGTACGTCGCCACCCTGCTGCGGGTCTTCCGCACCGCGCGCGGCGCCCGGCTGGCCGAGGTGCTGGCGCGGCCGGGGCGGATGGCGCTCACCAACTACCTGAGCCAGTCGCTGCTCTGCGGACTGATCTTCACGGGGGCGGGTCTCGGCCTCATCGGGCACCTGCCGTACGCCGGGATGATCGCCGTCGCGGTGGGGATCTTCGCCGTGCAGGTGGGGTGGAGCGCCTGGTGGATGCGGCGGTTCCGGATCGGTCCGGTGGAGTGGCTGCTGCGCGCCGCCACGCATCTGGAGAGGCCCGCTCTGCGCGCCTGAGTGCGCCCTCAACCCACTGTCCCCGTTCGATTACAGTGCTGCGCAGTCGCGCGCAGGCGTGATCGGGGGCCAGCCGGGGAGGGGGACGTGTGAGCACACCGTCCGGAGCCATCTGGGGCCGTGCCGAGCAACAGGACTTCCGCAGCCGGGTACGGGGCGCCCTGCTCGGCGGCGCCCTCGGGGACGCGCTCGGCGCCGGGGTCTCCACGCTCACCCTCGACGAGATCAGGGCCGCTCACGGCGGCGCCGGCGTCGTCGAACCCGTACCCGCGTACGGCCGGCGCGGCGCCGTCACCGCGTCCACCCAGCTCACCCTGTTCACCGTCGACGGGCTGATCCGCGCCCAGGTGCGCCGGGACACCGGCGCCTGGCATCCGCCCACCGACGTGCACCGTTCCCATCTGCGGTGGGCGGCGACCCAGCGCGACTGGGGGCCCGACCTGCGGCGCAAGGACAACGGGTGGCTCGCCCAGGAGGAGTGGCTGTACGTACGCCGCGACCCGACCATCTCCTGTCTCACCGGCTTGGGCGACCAGATCATGGGCACCCTCGACCGGCCCAAGAACCCCATCGCGCGGGACGCGGGCGCCCTCGTACGGTCGGCGCCGTTCGGGCTGCTCGTCGGGTGGGAGCCACAGCTCGTCTGCCAGCTCGCGATGGAGTGCGCCGTCCAGACGCACGGCTGCCCGGCGGCGTTCATCTCGGCGGGCGCCTTCGCCGTGATCGTGCACGAGGTGGCGCGCGGCGGGACGCTGGAGGCGGGCGTCGAACGCGCCTGCGTGCTGATCGCGCCGCGCACCGGCCACGAGCCCGTCACCGCGGCCCTGCGGCAGGCGCTCGAACTCGTACGGCAGGGCGTGCCGGGCCCCGGACAGATCGCCGCGCTCGGCGACGGGCGCACCGCCGAGTCGGCGCTCGCCGTCGCCGTTTACTGCGCCCTCGTCGCCGAGGACGTACGCCACGGGCTGCGCCTCGCCGTCAACCACGACGGTCCGTCCGCCGCCACCGGCACGCTCTGCGGGTCGCTGCTGGGCGCCCTGCACGGCGAGACGGCCCTGCCGCCCGCGTGGCTGGCGGAGCTGGAGGGCCGGCCCACCCTGCTGGAGATCGCGGACGACTTCGCGATGGAGCTGACCCAGGGGCCGGCGCTGCACAGCCCCGCGGTCACGGGGTCGGGGTGGCTGACCCGCTACCCGCGCGGCTGATCCCGCCGCCCTTCCCGTTCGCGTCGCCCGCACCGTCGGTCGGCTCGTGGCCGTCGCCGTCGATCCGCCCCAGCAGCGCGTCGCGCTCCGGGGTGTCCTCCGGCTTCAGGAAGCCGATCGTCACGTACAGCACCAGCGAGACGGCGAGCGGTACGGAGACCTGGTACTGGAGCGGTACGCCGCCGTCCACGGCCCAGTTGATCGGGTAGTTGACCAGCCAGAACGCCAGCAGCCCCATCGCCCAGCTCACCAGCGCCGCCGTCGGTCCCGACCTGCGGAACGGCTTGAGCAGCCCCAGCATGAACGGGATCGCGATCGGCCCCATCAGCCCGGCCACCCACTTGATGACGACGGTGATGATGTCCTTGAACGTCGGCGAGTTGACCTGGGTGGCGATCGCCATCGACAGGGCGAGGAACGAGATCGTCGACAGCCGCGCCGCCAGCAGCCCCGCCCGGTCCGACCAGCCGCGCGCCGCGCGGGAGAGCACCGGCGCGATGTCCCGGGTGAAGACCGCCGCGATGGCGTTGGCGTCCGACGAGCACATCGCCATGGTGTGCGAGAAGAAGCCGACGATGACCAGGCCCAGCAGCCCGTGCGGCAGGAGCTGTTCGGTCATCAGGGCGTACGAGTCGGAGGCGTCCGGCTTCTGCGCCTCCACCAGCAGCGGCGCGCACCACATGGGGAAGAAGAGGACCAGCGGCCACACCAGCCACAGGGCGGCGGAGAGGCGTGCCGAGCGCGTCGCCTCACGGGCGCTGCCGGTGGCCATGTAGCGCTGCGCCTGGTTCCACATGCCGCCGTTGTACTCGAAGGTCTTGATGAAGAGGAACGCCAGCAGGAACGTCACGGTGTACGGCCCGGCCGTCGGTTCGGCGTGGCCGTCGGGGAGCTTGTCCCAGACCGTCCACAGCGCGCTGAAGCCGCCGAGCTTGCCCATGACGGCGACGAGCATCGCGACGCCGGCGAAGAGCTGGATGACGAACTGGCCCAGTTCGGTGAGCGCGTCGGCCCACAGCCCGCCGACGGTGCAGTAGATGCCGGTGATGACACCGGTGATGAGGATGCCCTGGTTGAGGGAGATCCCCGTGAAGACGGAGAGCAGGGTGGCGATGGCCGCCCATTTGGCGCCCACGTCCACGATCTTCAGCAGCAGCCCGGACCAGGCGAGCGCCTGCTGCGTTCTCAGGTCGTACCGGTTCTTGAGATATTCGAGCGGTGAGGCGACCCGCAGCCGCGAGCGCAGCCGGTTCAGCCGGGGCGCGAAGATCTGGGCGCCGATCCCGATGCCGATGGCGATGGGCAAGGACCAGGTCACGAACGAGGTGACGCCGTAGAGATAGGCGATGCCCGCGTACCCGGTGAACATCACGGCGCTGTACCCGGACATGTGGTGCGAGATGCCCGACAGCCACCAGGGCATCTTGCCGCCCGCGGTGAAGAAGTCGCTGACATTGTCCACGCGCTTGTGCGACCAGAGCCCGATCGCGATCATGACTCCGAAATACGCGATGAGCACGATCCAGTCGAGGCTGTTCATGTCACCCCTCCAGGGGTCCGCCTGATGAACGTCGGAGCGCTTCGTCAGAGGGCGCGTTCCGGTCGGCGGTAACCCCGTGCGGGAGCGGGGACTTGGGGATTGAACCGCCTGGCGGGGCGGCGGGTCAAGGGTGCCGCCGGTCAAGGACATGAACACAGATCAGGAAGTAGAACGGTTTTGCCTGTTCTTGACCTTCCGTGCCGTTGTCGTGACCGTGATCGCGCACACACGATGAGCGAGCACTTCGTCAGCGGGCTCCGGCGCACCGTCCGGGCTCCGGTCGTACGGAACAGAGGCGGTCGTACGGGCCGGAAACGGTCGTACGGAACGGAAGAACGGCCGCGCGGGATGCGGGTCCCGCGCGACCGGGCATGGCCGAGCCCCCTCGGCCAGGACGGCGGACCGGTCGAGAGGGCTCTGTCTGTGGTGCGGTGAAACGTCGTGCCGGTGGTCAAGGGTGAAGCGGCCTCAGGTGAGGTCGGCGGCGCCCCTGCCCATTTCCTGGACGAAGGCATTCCATGAACTGGGGACGAAGGAGATCGACGGCCCCTCGGGAGCCTTCGAGTCCCGCACGGCAATGGCCTGGACAGCGGGGGACTTGACCTCTACGCATGCGCCGTTTCCGCCGGAGTACGAGGACTTCGTCCACGTGTCCGTAGCGCCCTGAAGAATTGCCATGTTCGCTCCGGTTCAGCAAGTGAGGTGAAAGAGCACCAACTTCTGTTGGCATGATCGACGCTACTCGCCTCCCCTGATGAGCGGGGCGTGCGTTCACTCGTCCGGATGGTCTATGCCCGAATAGCCTTACGGAGAGGGTTGGTTGAGGTGTATGGTGGCCTCTTCCGGTGCATAAAAGCGGATCAGTTCGACAATCCGGACCAACGTGACGGGCGCCGCGAACTCCGGTTCTGGTTCCGGTTCGGGTTCCGGTCCGGATTTTCAGCGGGCGTAGTCCTTGGCGATTTCCGCGATGTACTGACGTGTCTGATCGGCATTCAGTGCCTGCGCGCGCAGGTGTTCGTACATCACGCTGTACTTCTGAACATCATTGGCCTTCTCCAGATAAAGGTCGCTCGTCACGCCCTCGATGTAGACAACGCTGGAGTCCGACGTGTCGGGAAATTCGAGAATCGCGTAGTGACCGGTGATTCCGGGATGCGCGCCCATGTCGAACGGCAGTACCTGAACGGTCACGTGCGGCAACTGCGACTGCTCCAGGAGGTGTTCGAGCTGCTCGCGCATGAGCTGACGGCTGCCGACGACCCGGCGCAGCGCCGCCTCGTCCACCACGGCCCAGAGCCGGAGCGGCTCCTCGGGCGCGTTGATCCGGTCCTGCCGCCGCAGCCGCACCCCGACGCGCTTCTCCACATCCGGTACGGACGACTCCGGCAGCGCGCCGTTGATCAGCGCCTCGGCGTACGCACGCGTCTGGAGCAGTCCGGGAACCACCTGTGGCTCGAACACGCGCAGTGACGCCGCGTCCGTCTCCAGTCCGATGTAGACGCTGTACGGAATGTCACCGAAGGCATGCCACCAGCCCTGCTGGCGGGAGTCCTTGGCCATTTGCATAAGCGAGTCGACGATCCGGCTGTCCTCGACCTCGTAGACCCCGCAGAGGTCCCGCACATCGCGCTGGCTGATCGAACGGCGGCCGTTCTCCAGTCGGCTGATCTTCGACTGGGAGACCAGCAGGCGTTCCGCGACTTCCTCCGCCGTCATGCCTTTGAGTTCGCGAAGCCGGCGCAACTCCTGGCCCAATCGGCGTCGCCTGACGGTGGGATTGACGTTGGACGGCACGGAAACTGCACCTCCGGCTGTGTGGCTGTAGCTGTACGTATCTACTGCTCAGCAGACTGCCACCAAAGGTCCCGACTGCGCTGGGAAATGGCTACAGAGGTGATTGCGCCGTTCTGCGCGCCTCGTCGCACGCCCCCGTGCGCGCCCTGGCGCCGGTGGGGGTCCGGGGCGGCGGCCCCTGGAAGCCCCGGGGGCCCCGGGAGGGCCCTGGAGGGCCCCGTAACGGGTTTCCGGACCCTTGGCCAAGGGTCCGGGCTCTCCGGCGGGCCGACGGGGCACGGGACGGCCGAAACGCGACGCGCGGGGCGGCCGGTGGTGTTCCGGCTGCCCCGCGCGTCCTGTGCGGCTCCCGAACCGGGTCTGGGGACGTCGGTGCGGCGGATCGCTTGTGCGGGCTTCGGCGCCTGCTTCGGCGCCCGGCCCCGTGTTCAGTGCGCCGGCACGCGCGCCATGCCACCGCGTTGCGGCTGCATGGGCACGCCACCGACCGGCCGGGCACCGGCCGGAGCGCTGGGGGCGCCCTGGGCCGGGTTACGGCGCGGCTGTGCGCCCACCCCGTTCTGGACGTCCATCACGGCGTGCGCCACGAGACCGCCCATCGGGTCGTGTCTGATCAGGTCCCGGAGCCGGGAGCGCGACGAGCGCCCCTCGTTCCCGGGGTACAGGTGCTTGCCGAGTCCGACCGCGTGGGCCAGCGCGGCGAGCGCCGCGGTCCGCGGGTCCGGCGGAACGCCGGTGCGGATCGCACTGTCCAGCCGGGACTTGATCTCCCGGCTGATCGCCGTCTCCGTCGCCTGGTAGCGAGTCGTCGGCAGCACCCCGCACATCTGGCCCGCCACGGCATGCACCATGCCGCACCGCTCCAGATGCGAGAGATAGGTCTGGCGCAGCCCCAGTCGGGGCCCGCCGATCCAATGGACGGCCCGAACCGGGCTGCCGCGTCTGCGCAACAGCTCCAGTGCGGAGTCCAGAGTCGGATCTCCGGTCGGCCGTGGCATCACCACGGCTATACGATCCCCGTCAGGGGCTATCCGTCCTGCCAGGGCCAGCTCCACTAGCTGTGCTCCGGCCAGGCCGAGGTCGAGCGACTGCGGCTGCGCTGTGGTACCCGTGGTCGGGTCCAGAGCGAGCAGCAGAAGCTCCTCCGGAATTGTTCTGCGGCTCCTGCCCATCCATGCCTCCCCGCGTGGATGAGTGACAGGGTGACCCCTCTCACAATGGTCTGTCGAGGGTGCCTGGGTACTTTGTGCGGGAACCGTTATGTATGTCGTTCTCGTCTAGCACCCGGGCCGAGGTCCCAGAGCGGGACACTGATAGATGCTTCGGACAGTGCGGTACGTCGGATGAGACATGAAGGAGACACGGTGGCGGGCGAGTCCCCCGACAAGTCGGATCAGCGGAAGTCGTCGGGGGAGGCGTCTCCTGACGAACGCGACCCGAGACTCGCGGTCTTCCGTGAATCGGCCTCGTCCGGGGCGGACGGAGCCGCCGGGGACGACGGGTCGGACTCCGGCTCCCGGGGGTCGGTAAAGGTTGCGACCGCAAATCGCACCAAGGATTCCGAGGCGGAGTCCGAGGACGGCCCGGCGGAGGCCGAGGGGTCCGGGGAGGCGGACGGCGACCGCATAACGGCGGTGCCGGAGCAGCCGGATTCCGAGCAGCCGGATTCAGGGCGCCCGAAGACGGAGCGCCCGAAGACCGACGACCGGACGATGACGCTGAAGAGCGACGGCGAGGCACCGTCCTGGGCGAGGCCGGAGACCACGGCCGAACCGGAGCCCGAGAAGGCGGAGAAGGCCGAGGGACCCGAGAAGTCCGCGGCCAAGTCCGCGGCCGGGACCGGCTCGACCGGCTCCCCGGGCCGGAACACGCCCCCCGCCGAGGACGCGAAGGAGTCCGCGAACGCCAAGGGCTCCGAGGAGCCGAAGGCCGCCGGGGCGCCCCAGGAGCCCAAGAGCCCCCAAGGGGCCGAGGGTTCCGAGGAGCCCGAGGCACCGAAGGAGCGGCCGGAGAAGCCCCAGGGCCGCACGGAAGCCAAGGGTTCGAAGGACTCCAAGGACTCCAAGGGCACTGAGGCGGAGTCCGGGAAGCCCGAGGCGGAGTCCAAGCCGGTCGACCAGGCCACCGCCGTCTTCAGGACCCTCCCGAAGCCCGCCACCGACCAGCCCACCACCGCGCTCAAGCTGCCGAAGTCGACCGGCGCCGCCGAGGACGACGGGGACGCGAAGAAGGGCGAGACCCAGGCCGAGCGGACGAGTACGTTCGTCCCGCTGCGCCGCGACGACCGTCCCGCCCCGCCCGCCGAGCCCGCCGCGTCCAAGGCCGCCCCCGCGCCGTCGGCCACCCGGGCCCCCGCGCCGTCGGCCGCCCCGGCCCCCGCGCCGTCGTCCGCGCCGTCCGGGATCCCCGAGGCCGAGCGGACCCGGCAGCAGCCGATGCCGCCGATGCCGCCGCTCGACCTGCTCGCCGAGCTGACCAACAAGCCGGCCCCGCCCGAGACCCCGGTCCGTACCGCGGTCCGCCGGGTCAAGATCTGGACGCCGCTGGTACTGCTCGCGGTGGTCGTCTTCGCGATCGTCCAGGCGGTACGGCCGATCCCCGCCCCGACGCTCTCGCTCACCGCGGAGTCCACGTACGCCTTCGAGGGCGACAAGCCGGCGCTGCCGTGGCCCGACCACGGGCAGGGCGTCATGTCGGTGGCGGGGCTCGGGGTCGTGGACTCGTTCGGCGAGCAGAAGCCGGTGCCGATCGCCTCCGTGACCAAGTCGATGACGGCCTACATCATCATGCGGGACCACCCGATGAAGGTGGGCCAGGACGGTGCGAAGATCCCGGTCGACGCCCTGGCGGAGAAGGAGGGCGGCTACGACGAGTCCGGCAACGAGTCGACGCTGAACACGATCAAGGAGGGCGACAAGCTCTCCCAGAAGGACGCGCTCAGCGCGCTCATGATCCCGTCGGCGAACAACGTGGCGCGGCTGCTCGCGCGCTGGGACGCCGGTTCGCAGGACGCGTTCGTCAAGAAGATGAACGACGCGGCCAAGGAACTCGGGATGAAGGACACGACGTACACCGACCCGTCGGGTCTGGACGCGACGACCGTCTCCACCGCGGCCGACCAGGTGAAGCTGGGGCTGGAGCTGGTGAAGATGCCGGGCCTGATGGTGATCACCCAACTGCCCTCGTGGACCGACCCGTCCGGCAAGACGTGGCCCAACTGGAACACCCTGGTGCCCTACAACGGCGCCATCGGGATAAAGACCGGTACCACCACCAAGGCCGGCGGCAACCTGCTCTTCGCCGCCACCAAGGACGTCGACGGCACGAAGCAGTACGTCGTCGGCGCCGTCCTCAGCCAGCAGGGCCCCTCGATCATCGACGCGGTCAACGCGGCGAGCAAGAAGGTGCTGATCCCGACCCGCGAACTGCTGGTGTCGAAGACCGTGGTGAAGAAGGGGCAGACCGTCGGCTACGTCGACGACGGACTCGGCGGCTCGACGCCCGTCGTCGCCACGGCGGACCTGAAGGCGGCCGGCTGGCCGAGCCTGAAGATCTCCGTCGCGCTGACGGATGACGGCAGGACGATCCCGGAGACGGCCACGGCGGGCACGGTGGTCGGCCACCTGACCGTCGGATCCGGTCCCGGCCAGGTGAGCGCCCCGGTCGCCCTCCAGAGCGACAAGGCCGAGCCCGGCTTCGGCGCGAAGGTGACCCGCGTCGGCTGACCCCGCCGTAACCGAGTGAACGCCGGTGGCCCCGGAGCGCGCGACGCTCCGGGGCCACCGCTCGTACGGTCTCTCGTTCGGGTCAGAAGCCCCCGTGCGAGCCATACGTGCTAGCGTCGCGAAACGGACATCCGCTGGGCACCGCCCCGTCATCCGCGCAGTCGGTCCGTCCGGGCAACTGGGCGCCGCGGGTTCGGCGTCCTGGAAGACGCGGGCGTCCTGCGGGATGCCGGGGGTCGGCACGCCGCGCTTCGGGTGGTGACGCGGAGACGGCGCGACGCGGCGAACACGGTGACGCGGAGTCGCGGAGTCGGTGCGACACGGAGACGGTGGGACGGGAAGACGTGGAGAGCCGTAGTGACGACCGCTGAGCCCACGCGCGCCGACAGCGGCGACGCCACCGGGGTGCCCGCCGCCAGGGCGCGAATAGATCCTTCCGCGGGACGCACCGCCGAGCCGTCACCGGCACCGGGGGAGGGGCCCGGAAACGGACGGTTCCCGGCCCTCCGGGAGCGCGTGCGGCGCCACCCCGTCCTGTTCACCACCCTCGTCGCCGCGACCGTCCACGTCCTCTGGTTCTTCTTCTTCGCGAACAGCGGCGGAGACATCGCCGCCCAGGACGCCTGGGCCGAGTTCGTCGGCCGTCACCCCGACTCCGCCTACAACCTCGCCTGGTACGGCGGGATGCACCCCGTCTCGTACAGCGTCGTCTCGCCCTACCTGATGTCGGTCCTCGGCGTCCGTTCGACCATGATGGTCGCCGGGACGGTCTCCGCGGCCCTGACCGCGCTGATCCTCGTCCGCGTCCCGGCCGTCCGTAACCCCGTCGCGTGCGCGCTCGCCGGGGTGTTCGCGTTCCTGTGCAACGCGCTGTCCGGGCGCGTCACCTTCGGCCTCGGCATCATGTTCGCGCTCGGCGCCGTCGCCGCCGTCTTCTGCTGGCCCCACCGCTGGCGCCGCAAGCGGTGGCTCAAGGGCGTCGCCGCCGCACCGCTCGCCGCGCTCGCCACCGCCGCCAGTCCGGTGGCCGGGCTGTTCCTCGGGGTCGTGGCCGCCGCGCTCTTCCTCAACAAGCGGCGCCCCGGCGCGTACGCGCTCGGCCTCGCCCCGGCCGTGGTCGTGGCCCTCTCGGCCTGGCTGTTCCCGTTCTCCGGCACGCAGCCGATGTCGGTCGGTACGGCGTCGCTGCCCTTCGTCTTCTCCGTCCTCACCTTCGTCCTGGTCCCGGGCGAGTGGCGTACGGTCCGGGTCGCCACGGCCGTCTACGGCGCCGGTGTGCTGCTCACGTACGTGATCGACTCGCAGATCGGCTCCAACGTCTCCCGGTTCGCGATGATCGTCGGCGGGGTGGTGCTGCTCGCCGCCCTGCCGTACACCGCGCCGCGCACCCGCCGCTGGTACGCGCTGGTCGTCGCCTTCGCCGGGCTGAACTTCTGGATCGGCTTCAAGGGCGTCGACGACATCGTGCGGACGGCCCCCACCGCCTCCTGGGCGCGCGAGCTGGCGCCGCTGGTCAACCAGTTGCAGCGCAGGGGCGCGGAGACGGGCCGGGTCGAGGTCGTGCCCGCCAGCAGCCACCGCGAGTCGTCCGCGCTCACCCCGTACGTCAACCTCGCGCGCGGCTGGAACCGGCAGGCCGACATGGAGCGCAACCCGCTCTTCTACGACGACACCCTGACGGCGACGACCTACCGGGACTGGCTCGACCGCTGGGCCGTGCACTACGTGGTGCTGCCCGAGGGCCGGTTCGACGACGGCGCCGCCCTGGAGGCGGAGCTGGTCCAGAAGGGCCTGCCGTACCTCGAACGCCTGTGGGGCGACGACAACTGGCAGCTCTTCGCCGTCCAGGACCCGACACCGCTGGCCGACCCGCCCGCGACCGTCGACCGGGCGGCGGCGGAAGAGGTGACGATCCAGGTGAAGTCGGCCGGACGGGTGCTGATCCGGATCCCGTACTCGCCGTGGCTCGCGCTGGTCGACGAGGACGGCAAGCGGGTGCTGCCGCCGCAGGAGACGGCCGCGTCCAGGAACGCCGAGGACGAGGGCGTCCCGAAGTCCTACACCAACCCCAACGGCTGCCTGCTCAAGGCCGAGCCGAACGTGGACGGCGACGAGTGGACGGAACTGCTCGCGCCGCGCGCCGGGGTCTACCGGCTGGCGGCGCCGTACAAGCTGCCGCGCGGGACGGGCTGCCCGGAGGAACTGCGCTGAGCCCATGAGAACGGGGCCGCACCCCTGAAGAGGGTGCGGCCCCGTCGACGTGTCCGCGCAGCCGTACCGGCCGCTCGCGGACGTGCGTCAGAGGCGCTTGGCCGCCCGCAGCAGCGCCGCGTAGAAGCCGTTGCCGTCCAGGCGCGAGGTGCCGCCCTGGTCGCCCATCGTCGGGCCGTTGACCTCTTTGCGGCTGGAGATGAAGATCTGGTGGCCGTCGGTGTCGTTGCCCAGGTACAGGCCGACGTGGTCCATCCGGTCCTTGGTCCGCCGGTCCATCTTGAAGAACACCAGGTCGCCCGGCTGGAGCTTGCTGGTGGACTCCGGTCGCGTGTACCAGGGCGAGGGGCCGCCCAGCTTGTAGATGTCCACGCCGACGTCCGAGCGCGTCATGCCGTTGGCGGTGCGCGGCAGACCGTCGCCGACCCCGTCGGCCACCATCAGCGGGTAGCGGGCCCGGTAGCCGAAGATCGTCCGGATGTAGCCCGAGCAGTCGATCGCGCGGTAACGCGCCTTCTGCGGCTCCTTGGTGGTGCCGTCGCGGAAGGAGTACGGGATGCCGAGGTAGTCGTAGAAGTCGGACTGCTCCAGACGGTTACCGGGGGAGCTTTCGTCGACCGGACCGAAGTTGGCGTCGCCCGCGTACGGGACACCCTCGTCGTCCTTCTTGAGCGGCGCGCCCTCGATGTACTGGAAGGCGTACGCGAAGATGTCGTCCTCCTCGCTGCCGAAGAACTCCTTGAACCAGTCCTTGAACCACTTCTCCTTCTCGGCGCCCTCCGTCCACGCCTCGGGCATCAGCCGCACCCAGTCCTCCGTGACCACCCGGGACTTGGTGTTGGTCGGCTCGTCGAAGGTGCGGCTGGGGCCGGTGAGGGTCGCGGTGCGCGCGCCGTCGGTGAAGGTGGCGAGGATCTCGCCGTCCTCACCGCGCAGCACCGAGCGCGCCGGGTTCTTCAGCCGCTCCCAGGACTGCTCGCCGGTCGCGGCCTTGGACCCGTTCTGCAGTTTGCCGGGGGCGTCGGTGATCGCCTGGACGGCGGGCGCCTTGGCCTGCTCGTCCTTGCGGAGCTCTACGGTCAGATAGGCGCTGCCGACCAGCAGCGCGAGGACCGTCGTGGCGTGCAGGACCGGACGGCCCCGCTTCTTGGACTTGGCACTCATGACGAATCGGCTCCCGTGGGTGGGCGGGTCAGGCTGACGGCAGGGCGCCGAGCAGAATGCCGGCGGTGAGGACGACGTAGGCCGTGAGCGTGACCGTGCCGGTGGCGAGGATGGTCGCGCCCTTGGGCTGGCGTACGAGCTGGTACGCGATCAGACCCGGGACGATGAAGCCGAGTGTCTGGTTGGCGTACATGAGGGGGAACTCCAGCGACAGCACGATCATCACGGTCCCCTGGAGGAGCACGCCGATCATGACGACCGCGGAGAACAGGCGCTTCCCGTAGAGGATCACGAAGCGCTGGACGAGCAGCGTGCTGACGTACGTCAGCACGGTCACGCCGACGACCATGGCGGCGCGCTGAAGGTCCTCGACGAGGGTCAGCGCCAGCCAGCCGGGGGTGATCATGCCGCCCGGGGAGAGGTTGGTCGTGAGGTAGCAGATCAGGGAGAACATCAGGCCCAGGCCGATGCCGATCGCGGCGATCTCGGGGGTGAGGACTGCGGGGATCAACGGGGTTCTCCTGGGTTCTGCCGCGGGGTCTGGTGGGGCGAGGGGTGTGCGGAGTGCTCGGGGTACCCCTGGTACTCCGGGTGCTCCTGGTGCTCGCCTGAGGAGGTGGGGTGGTCGGGCGGGCCGTTCTGGTCCTGGTGGTCCTGCGCGCCGGGCGGGCCCGGCATCTGGACCGGTTCGAACGCGCCGCGCTCGGGCCGCTGCTGGTAGCGCTGCTCGTACGCCTCCGGGTAGGGGCGGTACGGGTCGATGCGCGGGGCGTAGCGGGGCAGCGCCAGGGTCTCGTCGTGCCGGGGCTGCGCGGTGTGCTGCTCGGTCCGCCGCGCGTCGGCGGGGGCGGGCGGGAGCGCGAGGAGCGGGGCCGGCGCGGGGGCGTTGCCCTGCGCGGGTACGACCGGGACGGCGACGGTGTCGTCGGCGGCCGGGCGGCCCTCGTACCCCTGCTCCTGAGCGACGGACGCGACGGACGCGACGGAGGCGACGGAGGGCGCGGACGGGGCGACGGCGGTGGAGGCGGGGGACGCGGCGGCGGGCGGCGTGCGTACGTCTCCGGTCCCGCCGGTCCCTCCGTCACCCTCCTCCGGGTCCGGGGTCTCGTCCGCCGGCAGCTCCGCCAGGTGCTCCAGCAGCAGTTCGCCCTGGCCGTGGATGTTGCCGATCGCGACGAGCGAGGACTCCGGGCCCAGCATGTCCAGCAGCTCCCGCATGAACTCCTCGGGATCGCGCTTGTCGCCGCCGAGGTCGACCGCGTGCGACCGCCACTCGGCCGGGATCGCGTCGATGGCGCTCTTCGCCGGATGGCCGATGACGAAGACCTTCTCCGGCTGGAGCTCGGGGATGATCTCGCCCATCTGGCCGTTGCGCTCGACGCGGTCGGGACGGCAGTTGATGACCACGTTGAGGGGGCGGGAGATCGCGCCCAGGTCGAGGAGCTGGTTGATGTTCATCAGCGTCGACTCGGGGTCGTTCGCCGCGAAGACGTTCGCGAACCGCAGCCGCTTGTCGTCGGGCGTGAGGTACCGCTCGACGGAGAGGACACCCGGGTCCGGCGGCGCGTCGTACATGCCCTGGAGCGCGGTCTCGCGCTCGACGCCCATCAGCTCGGCGACCTTCAGCGCGATGGCCACGTTCTCCTTGAACGTGAACCAGCTGAAGCCGCGCAGCTCCTCGTCGGAGACGGTCTCGGGGTCCGCGTAGATGAGCTGGCAGTTACGGGCGTCCGCCTCCTCCTGGAGGATGGCGAAACGGTCCTTCTCGGCCGTGACGCAGATGCCGTCCTCCGGCATGGAGCGCGACAGCGAGCGCGCCACGTCGTCCAGGGTCGGGCCCATCTCGGCGAGGTGGTCCTCACGGACGTTGCACAGCACACCGATCGTGGAGCGGATCAGCTTCGACTGGTTGATCTCCTGGAGCGCGGGCATCACGGCCATGCACTCGATGACCAGCGCGTCGGGGTTGTACGCGGCGGCCCGCCGCACGATCCCGATCTGCTCCACCACGTTGGCGATGCCGAACTTGCGGTAGACCGGTTCCTCGGTGGCGTCCGGGTGGATGAAGCGCGCCGCGGTGCCGGTGGTCTTGGCGACCGTGACCAGGTCGCCGCCGCGCAGCGCGCCCGCGCACAGGCGGGTGATGGAGGACTTGCCGCGGATGCCGTTGACCAGCACCCGGGCGGGTATGCGGTTCAGGTTGGTGAAGTGCCGTCGCTGTTCGACGAGTCCCGCGATCAGCAGGATCGCACTGCACACGAGCAGCACGAAGTAGAGGAAGAGCACGGTCGGTCAGTTCCTTCCGGCGAGGGCGGACGGCGCGCCATCGCGCTTGCGTTGCTCCAGGAGCTGCTGGCGCAGCAGTTCCAGGGAGCGGGCGATGGCGCCGACCTCGTCGTGGTGGCGCGGGTAGAGGACGGTGCGGCGGTCGCCGTCGGCCAGCGTCTCGGCCTGCTTGGCCAGGTCACGCAGCGGACGGACGACGATGATGTGCAGCCAGCCCAGGCAGGCGGCGGCGGCGGTGACGCCGAGCAGCCCGGCGAGGACCGTACGGTTCTGCGCGCTGTACTCGGGGATGGCGAGAGCGGAGGCGGGCTGCCAGCTCACGACCGTCCAGCCGAGCGACTTCGCCGCGCCGCCGCCCGCGAAGGGCGCGGCGGCGGCGATCTGGATGCCCCCGCCGCTGCGGTAGAGGACGCTGCTGGGCTTGGCGCTCAGGCCGACCTGCTGGTTGGTGCCCTCGACGAACGAGTCGAGCCGCTTGGACGGCAGCTTCTCGAAGGCCAGGTAGCCGGTGTTCGAGCCGAGGACGCGCCGCTGGGCGTCGACGATCCGCACCTGGCCGAGGCCGGGCCGCTTCAGCAGCGAGTTGAGGAAGTCGACACGGAACTCGCCGACGACGGAGGCCCCGTCCCGGCCGGGCAGCTCGGCGTATCCGGCGATGCGCGGCTCCTTGTCGTCCGTGTCGAGGAGGGCGACGGGCTCCGCACCGGGCTTCTGTCCGGCGGGGTGCTTGGGCGTCTCGCCGGACTTGGCCAGGATCTCGCCGTCGGGGGACAGGACGTACATCGACTCGTAGCGCGGGTGCTCGCGCATGGTCCGCTCAAGGACGGTGGTCATGGCGTCGGGCTCGGTCTTGTCGCCGAGGAGGGTGGCGACGGAGACGATGTCGGCGTGGCCCTCGTTGAGGGCGCGGCGCACCCGGTCGGCGAGGGTGTCGGTGCGCTCGCGCTGGTCGTTGACGATCTGCTGCGGTACGACGACGGAGTCACCGGCGCGGTTGAGCAGCAGCATCATCGGGGCGGACCAGACGAGCAGCAGGATGCCACCGGCGGCGAGGAGGGCGCGGGTGCCGATGCGGCGGCCGCGGCGACGGCGCGGCGCCTTGCCGCCCGGAGCGCCGGAACGGCCGCCGCCGGACGCGGGCGCGTCGTCCGCGGTGGCCTCGGGCGTCTCGCCGAGGAGCTGGCGGCGCAGCCGGTCCAGCGCCTGCCCGAGCCGGCGCGTCTCGCCGAAGCGGGGCACGGTCACGGGCCGGGTCAGGTCGCCGCGGGAGAGGCGGCGGCTCTCCAGGAACAGCCGGATCAGGGGGCGCTGGACCGTACCGAGCAGCAGGGTCACGGCGAGTGCGCCGATGAGGAGCAGCGCGGCGGCCGAGAGCAGGCCGAAGAGCGGGCTGTTCACGCGGCTGGTGTTCTCGGGGACGGTCACGAGGGAGACGACGGAGAGGCCGAGGCTGGTCGCGTCGGTGGACTCGCCGGCCTCGGGCGCGGCCAGCGAGGCGTAACCGGCGATCGGCCGCTCACCGCTGATCCGCGGTCCCGTCATCGTCCCGCTGTTGCCGAGGAAGCCGCCGGAGCCGGGCTCCTTGGACTTGATGGGGTTCTGCTCGGCCTTCTCGGCGCTGCGCTTCGCGAAGGAGCGGAGCTGCTTCTTCGTCTGCTTGACCTCCTCCTCGACCGTGTCGGAGGGGATCTTCTCGGGCGCCGGGATGCCGTCGCTGCTGAGGATCTGGCCGCCCGAGTCGACCACGGCGATCACCCGGAACTTGCCGATGCTGACGCCGGGGAACTTCAGGCTGTTCGAGGTGACCAGGAGCTGCTGCGGCCGGCCCTCCCAGGAGAGCAGGGCGAAGGTGAGCAGCCGGGTCTCGCCGTTCTTGAGCCGGACCATGCGGGGCGCGAGGCCGTCGGCGTCGGCGAGCTTGTCCCGGTCGATCGCGAGGAGCGGTACGTTCTCGCCGCGCGCGGCCAGCAGCTTGCCGGACTTGATCTCGACGACCGCCGAGCCGCGCCACTTCTGGTAGACGCTGCCGAGCTTGTCGAGGACGGTGTCGGCGGAGACCGGGTCGCCCGCGTTGAAGAGGGCGGCCGTCCGGTTGAGGTCCGTGATGGACTCGTCCAGCGAGGCGCGCAGCGCGATGGCGCCGTCCTCCGCGAAGTGCTGCTGAGAGGTGAGTACGGCCTCGGGCAGCGGCTCCCGCTGGGGGTTGCCGAGGCCGAGCGCGGTGAGCGCGGCCAGCGCGAGGAGCAGGGCCGAGAGGGCCGCGATGGGTGGACGAATGCCGCCCAGTAGCGACATGTCAGCCCGTTTGCGGACCTTGTGCCGCCGCTTCGCCGACGAAACGGCCATGCGGGTACCTCTCTCAGAACAGTGCGTGCGGGGACGTGCGGAACATGCGGGCAGGACAGGGCAGAGCGGGGCGCGGTCGCGCGCGGGCGCACGACCGGCCAGGTGAGCGGTGGGGGACGGACGGGGGGCGTGACAGCCCTTCCCCCGTCGCGGTACGAGCCCCCGTCGCGATATGAGGACCGGTCACACTGACGAATGGTTGTGTCTAGTTCGAACGAATATCTGTGTGATCTGTGTTACAGGCGTTGCGCGTGTGGGTAACGGGCCCGGTTCGCGCCCGCGCGGGGCCCGGCCCGAGCCCCGCACGGACGCGGCCCGCCGCGCCACCCGGACGGAACGCGGCCCGCCCGCCCGGTTCACCCCGGCGGGACGCGCCCCGCCCGCCTCGATGACCCGGCGGGACGCCGCCCGCCCGCCTCGATGACCCGTCTCACTCGGGCAGGGCCTGAAGGGGCGTCAGCCCGTCCTTCTCCGCGCCGCGGTTCAGCATCGTGCCTTGTGTACGTTCGAAGGCCAGCCGGTAGCGCGCGAGCTGCTCCTGCGTGTACTTCTTCCCGTCCGCGCCCTTGCCGTCCTTGACCGCCTGCGCCGGGGCCAGCAGCCGGTAGTCCGTGACCGCGCCCGCCGGCAGGGTGTCGGGGTCCTCGTGGTCCTCCGGGTCGGGCGGGGTGTCCACGAACGTCGGCACGTACTGCGCCTTCACGTCCCACTCGCCGCCGCGCTCGGTGAAGGTGAACCAGCCGATGACGCCCTCCTCGGACGTACCGCTGGGCACCTCGTGGCGGGCGACCTGATTGCCCAGACCGTAGGCGAACCAGGTGCCGCCGACCTTCTCCATCGGCTGTACGACATGGGCGTGGTGGCCGATCACCAGGTTGATGCCGGTCTTCTCGGCGATGCGCTTCGCGAGCCTCATCTGCGCGGTGCTGGGCTCCGGCTGGTGCTCGCGCCCCCAGTGGATGCTGAGGATGACGACGTCCGCGCCCGCCTTGCGGGCCGCGCGCTCGGCGGCGGCGATCGCCTTGAAGGAGGTCTTGTTGACCAGCCAGGGCTTGTCGGCGGGCACTTCGTGCTTGACGAAGCCGAAGGCGAAGGAGATCTGCGCGACCTTCACCCCCTTGACGTCCACGATCAGCGGCGTCTCCGCCTCGGCCTGGGTCCTGGCGGAACCGGTGTGCTTCAGACCGGCCGCGTCGAGGGCGTCGAGCGTGCGCTTCACGCCCGCGGGGCCGTGGTCGATCGAGTGGTTCGACGCCGTCGAGCAGGTGTCGTACCCGATGTCCTTGAGCGTGCCGGTGATGTCCGGCGGGATCTGGAAGTTCGGGAAGCCCTCGTACGGGCCGCCCTTCTTCGCGATCACCGGCTCCATGTGACAGATCGCCAGATCCGCCTTGCTGATCACCGGCTGCACGCCCGCCATCAGCGGGCCGAAGTCCAGCGCCTTGTCGCCGCCGCCCGCCGCTTTCGCGTCCTTGGCGGCCTGGTCGATCAGGGGCGGGTGGATCAGTACGTCACCGGCCGCGGCCACCGTGAACGACGGGCCGCCGCCCTTCGCCGCTTCGTCCCCTCCCGCGTCGTCACCCGAACCGAAGGCGGAACATCCCGCGACGGCGGAGGCGAGGGCGAGGATCGCGACCGCGCGCAGCGCGGTACGCGTGGTGCGCAGGGCCGTGCGGGGCACTGCGCGGGACAGGGGGAGGGATCTCTTCACACCGGTATTTTGACCCGCATATGACACGATCTCCGACCGTGAAGATAACAATCATGGCAAGCCTGCTGGTCGCAGCCCTGATCGCGGTGGTTGTGGTGATCGTCACCCCCCTGCTGAGCGGGTCCTCGGACTCGCCCTCCCCGCCCGCCGGAACCGCCGACGACGCCATCGAGGTCGACCTGGAACGCCGCATAGCCGACTTCGCCACGGCCAAGGTGGCGGACGCCCGCTACCTGCCGCCGAACCGCGTCCAGCGCGACACCCTCGCCGAGGGGGTCGCGCTGTACGTGGACGGCAAGCACGAGGCGGCCGAACACCGGCTGGCGGAGGTCGACTTCGGCGTACGGATCCTGCGCGACACCGTACGGACCCCGGTTCCGGCCGGTTCCGCCGCGAGCGACCTGCCCGACGCGACCGACGCGACCGACGTGTCCGCCCCGTCCGACGCGCCCGGCCGCCGGTACGCGGAGATCGCGGACCGGGCGGGCGAGAGCATGCGCGGCTGGGGGCGCGTGTACGTGGCGCTCGACGACCCGGTCCACTTCTCCGTCCAGGTACCGCACCCCGTCGCCGACGCGTACAGCGACCTGCTCGGCGTCGGCATCCTCCGCTCCACGCCCGGCGGCGTGCTGGTGATGGCCGGGACGCACCGTACGGCCGGTGAGGGCAAGTCCGCCGACGTGGCGCACCGCCGTGACACGGTCTTCCACGCCGTCTGCGCGGAACTGGTCGCCCGCCGGCTGCCCGGGATCCAGGTGCACGGATTCGCGGACAGCAGCGCCCCCGACCACGACCTGGTCGTCTCCACGGGCGCGGGTGAGACGGCCCGCCCCGAGGCCGTCACCCTGGCCCGCGCCCTGACCGACGACGGGTTCCGGGTCTGCCGCGCCTGGTCGGCGAAGTGCCCGCTGGCGGGCCGTAAGAACAAGCAGGGCGTCCTCGCGGCGGACAGGGACGTCCCGTTCCTCCACGTGGAGACCAGCCGCACGGTCCGGACGGACCCGTCCCGCATGCGCGCCGCGATCGAGGCGATGGCGGCGACGGCGCGCCGGTGGGCCTAGGCCGAGTCGCGGGTGGATCCAGGGGCGTGGGGGCAGGCATGGCGGCGACCGGTGCCTGCGCCCTGCGCCCTGTCCCCCCGTCCCCTGTCCCCCCGTCCCCTGTCCCCCCCCGTCCCGTACTCCGGACTCACTCCACCGGGAAGGCGATGTCGCAGACCTCGTCGGAGGCCGACGCCGCGTCCCAGTCGGCGAAGTAGATCTCACGGCACGGCCCGCTGATGGTGAGCCCCCGCGCCGAGATCCACTCCTCCGCCGCCTGGAAGGCGGAGAGGATCTGCGGGTGCGCCACCTGGGCCTTGGTGATCCGTACGTACGCGAGGTGCCGCGCGGGCTCGACGCGCAGGTCGGCCGTACGGCCGCCACCGGTGGCAGCGGTCACGTACGCCTGCGCCGCCGCCCGGTCCGCGACGGGGACACAGGCCTCGGCCGACCCGTCGGTGTCCAGGCTCATGTCGGAGTGGTAGACGACGAACGGAGCCCCTGCCACGCCCCCGCACTCCCCGGCGACGCCGGTCAGCCGGCCGAGGGCGGCGGGGATCCAGCGGGGCAGTTCGTCGGTGAGCAGATGCCTGCGCTCGGTGAGTACGGCCTGCTCCGGTGCGTCGACGGTCCTGACCTCGTACATGTGCGTTCTCCTGCCTGACAGCCGGTCACGGATATGGGCGGCCACCGCGCTCCGTACGGCGTGGCGCTCCTCGATGCCGGTCCAGTACGCGGCCACCTCGGCCGCCGCCTGTTCCCCGGGCAGCGCGATCACCTCGGCGATCCGCGCCAGCGGCATGTCGAGCTGCCGGAGCAGCGCGACCAGCCGGGCGCGTTCCACCTGGTCGGGGCGGTACCAGCGGTAGCCGGTGGCCGAGTCGACCCTGGCGGGGGCGAGCAGGCCGAGCCGGTCGTACAGCCGCAGCGCCTTGGGCGAGAGCCGCGAGCGCGCCGCGATCTCGCCGATCGTGAGCAATTCCACACCGTCCACGAGGCCCCATCCTCCGTCACCGGGCCCTCCGTGGCCCGGCGACAGGAGGCTGTGCCCTGACCTTGGGGCAAGGTCAACCCGGCGGAGCGGGAGGGGTCGCGGTGGCCACGGGGAACGGGTGGACCAATCGTGGTCTTCTGCTGCCGGAGCGCACCTTGATCCCCCATAGTGAGGCGGCATGAGGTGTGAACGGTGCGGGAACGGCCATGGAGTCTCGCTGCCGGGCATGAGGTGTCCCGTATGCGGCGCGGTCGCCGAAGAGTTCCGGGACGAACAGAGCGGACCGGGCGCGATGGGCGGACCGGGCGGAGTGGACGGGCCGGGCGGAGTGGACGGGCCGGGCGCGGCGGACCCGCCGGGCATGGCGGACGGGCCGGGCGCGGCGGACGAGCGGGATGTGTTCCTGGCGTACCAGCCGCCTCCGGTGGACGAGGACCTCTGGGTGTCCCGGACGATGATGCCGGGGGCCGCGTCGGACTCCGGCGGCCCGGCCGCCGCTTCCTCCTCCGCCTCGCCCGCGCGTAAGCGTCTGCTGGTCACCGTGGCCGTGGTGGCCCTCGGGGGCCTGGGGGTGACGGCCGCCGTGGTCGCCGGTACGGGGGGCGACGCCGGGCGTGATGCCTCCGGCTCCGGGCAGCCGCCGCGGATCGGGTCGCCCGAGCTGCCGGGTCTGGGCGGCGCGGCGACCCCGAGCGCCGACCCCGGAGGCAACGCGGGCGGGGGCGAGGTGGGCGGCGCGGCTGCCGGGCCAGGACCGTCCGCGCCCCCGGCCTCACCCTCCGCCGCGCCCTCCGCCTCGGCTCCGGGCCACGGCCCCGGCGCGGGGGAGTGGGCCGGCCCCGGCTGCACGACCGGCACGTACCGCGAGCACGGCCGCTTCGAGAACGGCAAGGCCGCCTGGTACACCGTGACTTCAGGCGGTTACAAGGGGAGTGCGTGTGACGGCCGGTTCTCCGCCGTACCGATGTCCGGCAGCCCGAACGTCGACGGGGGCTCCACCGCCGTCTGGTCCTGGAAGCTCGACGCGTCGTACGAGAAGTGCGCCCTCGCCGTCTACGTACCGGACAGCGGCCACGACGCGGACGTGGCGGGCGACCCCACCGTCTACCAGGTCCTCGCCGATCCGGCGGACGGCGCCTCCGGCTACAAGGCCTTCGGCGTACGCCAGACCGCGCACCGCGGCAGCCTGGTCCCGGTGGGCAGCTACCCGGTCAAGGGGAAGCTCTTCTCCGTACGGCTGGTCGACCGGGGCCAGGACTGGGGCAGTCAGGAGCGGTTCGGGGCGCATCACGCGGCGGCGCAGATGCGGGTCACCTGCGCGTAGATCGCGGTGACGGCCGGTCAACGGCCGGGTGGAGGGCGCGCCTTGCGGGGGTATAGCAAATAAGTCGCTTACGCCGCAAGCGCATTGACTTTCCTTCAAAACAGTCGCCTGCCATGTGTCTTGTTTCCGCCGAGTCACTTGTGGAAAGGTGAACTTCCTCGTGCACGGCCAATGGCCGCCTTTACGTCATCGCGCGAAATCGCGGGCCGCCTGCCGCGCGGTCCCGCGGCGCCGACAGCGAAAAGGTATGTACCAGTCGAGGGTCTGCTGGTGAGGCCGGAACTTCTGCGTGTCACATTGCGCCCTGGAAGGAAGTATTTCTGTGCACACCCCTCACCCCCCACGCCCTGCCTACCCGCCCCGTTCCGCCGTTCCTCCGGCTCCCGGCCCCGGCCCCGGCCCCGGCCTCGGGGAATCCGACGAACGCCTGCTCGCCGCACTCCGGGCCGGAGCCGGCACCGGGGACACGTACCCCGTGGCGCTGCTGATGGCGCGGCACTGGGAAGCGGTCCACGACTACGCGGCGGTCTGCCTCGCCTCCCCGTCGAAGAGCGCGTCGGTGGTCGCCGCCGCGGCCTTCCAGCGCGTGCTCGACAGCCTCGGCCGGGTCCGTTCCGGCGCCGCGCTGAGGCCCCAACTCCTCGTCGCGGTACGCGACATGGTGGCGTCATGGGCTGCCGCCGAGTCTGTCAGGGATCTCCTTCCCGAACTGCGGAGACCGGCGGTGGCGCGCGGGGCGCGGGCGGTGGTGGCGCACGGGGCCGACCGCAGGAAGCTCGCCGTTCGCTCTTTTCGGGCGATGTCAGGAACCGCGCAGTGCCTGCTCTGGCACACCGAGGTCGAGGCCGAGCCCCTATCCGTACCGGCGGCATTGCTCGCGCTGGATACCGATACGGCGCACATCGAACTGGAACAGGCGCGTGAGGAATTCCGCAGAGGCTGTCTCCGGGCACACATCGAAATCGCCCCGAAGCCGGAATGCCGGTATTACAACCGTCTGCTCGATGTCCCCATTCGCCGTGGCGGCGCCCTGCTCCCCGACGTACGGAACCATCTCGCCGAGTGCGCGCACTGCCGGGACGCCGCCGACCAACTCGCCCATTTCCACGGCAAGCTGGATGTCCTGCTCGCGGAGGCCGTACTGGGCTGGGGCGCCCGCCGCTATCTCGACCTGCGGGCCGACTCCCGTACCGCCGACTCCCGTACCGCCGACTCCCGTACCGCCGATTCCCGTACCGGCGACTCCCGCACCCGCGACTCCCGCACCGCCGATTCCCGTACCGGTGCCGCCGCGCGCCCCGTCGGCCGCCACTCGGCGCCGGGCCGGCAGCGGCTGCTGCCGGCGCTCACCGCGCTGAACCGGGTGTCCTCCGTGGCGCCGGCGCCCTCCCGCGTCCTCTTCGCCGGCCTGGGAGCCGGCTCGGTGGTCCTGCTCGCGACCGTCCTGACCGTCAGCCTGTGGCCCGCGAAGCACGCGCACGACGACTACGGCTCCGCCGCCTCCAGCAGCGCGTCCGCCCCCTACCCCGCGCACTCCGGCTCGGCGGGCGGCGACGGCCAGGCCCCGCCCGACCCCGCCGGGATGGCCACCGGCCCCCAGGACATCCGGCTGCGCAACGCCGCCGTCGGCCTGTGCCTGGACATCCGCGACGCGCGGCTCCGGCGCGGCGCGGAGGCGACGATGGCGACCTGCTCCTCGGCCGGCACCCAGCAGTGGTCGTACGAGGAGGACGGCCTCCTGCGCAGCGCGGCCAGGCCCGCACTGTGCCTGAACTCCCACGGCGCCGACGGAGTCGCCGTACTCGGCCGCTGCGCGACCCGCCCGGCCCGCGCCGCCGACGTACGGTACGACCTGACGGTGCAGGGCGCCCTGATCCCCCGCTGGCAGGACGACCTCGTGGTGACCCCGGCGTCCCGGGACGCCGACGCCGATGTGGTGGTGCGCCCCCGCGACGGCTCCCCGGACCAGCGCTGGCTGGCCGACCGCGTCGCGACGACCACGGGTTCCCGCCCCATCACCGAACCACCCCAGGACCCCGCCGCCTCCAGCGCCGCCTCCACACCCCCTGTCACGGGCCCGTCCTCCGTCACGGATCCGTCCGCGTCGGCCCCGCCGCCCAACCGGCCGGACCCCCTGACCGAGGCCCGGCTCGCGGGGCGCCCCTGACGCCGGGGAGGCCGTTACGCGTCGGCCCCGGCGCGCAACTTCTCGTACAGGAACGGGTCGTGGGCCGAGAAGACCGCGAGGCCGGGATCGTCCGCGCGGTACAGCTCGGCCAGCCGGGCGTGGTTGTCCCGGACCTTCTTCCGGTCCCGGGCGACGAGGGTTTCCATGGCCCGCAGGGCGGCGGGGACGGGCGTACGGCCGTCGAGCGTGCCGTGGTGGTAGAAGGCGTCGCCGGCGTGCAGCAGCCAGCGGGTGCCGGTGTCGACCGCGACGCACGCGTGCCCGCGGGTGTGGCCGGGGAGGGAGACGAGGACGATTCCGGGGGCGACGGCGTCGAGTTCCCTGGCCGCGGCGAACCCCCGCCACTTCTCGCCGTCCGGGGTGTGCTCCACGATCTTCGGGCCGTGCGCCCACTGGGCCGGCCGGAAGCGCATCCTCTCCCGCAGGGACGGGGACACCATGGATCCGAGCGCTTCGTCCGCCGTGAGGTGGATCTGGGCGTGCGGGAAGTCGGAGAGGCCACCGATGTGGTCGGCGTCGACGTGCGTGAGGACGATGTGCCGTACGTCGTCCCGTGCGAAGCCGAGCCGTTCGACCTGGTGGGCGGCGCTCTCCTCGGCCCGGAAGACGGGTCTGACGAGATGCCGGACCGGACCGAAGCGCCGCCGGGGTTCCGCGACGTCCGCCAGGCCGATCCCGGAGTCGACGAGGACCAGCCCGCCCGGCGTCTCGACGAGGAGGACGTGGCAGACCAGCGGCGCGGTCGGCAGGAGCATCGTGCCGCAGTTGAGGTGATGGATCTTCATGGGCGGTTCCCCGATGCCGTCGGTGTCAGACGGCGAAAGCGGGGGGCGTGGTGTGGAGGAGCGAGGGATGGGGCTCGTCACCGGCCATGGAGAGCAGGCCCTTGAGGCAGCGGGCGGCCAGCAGCCAGTTCTTCGGGTTCTTCATGTTCAGGCCGCCGATGAGCTGCTTGAGCATGGTCAGGGTGTCGAAGTAGACCCGTTCGCAGACCAGGTTCTCGTCGGCGTCGAAGAGGAAGTACGCGGTCATCCGCACCCGGAACCGGCTGCCGGTGGCGGGTATCGCGCCGAGCGGGCCGAGGTGGGTGCCGAGCAGCCAGAACTCGGTGATCACGGCGTCGTCGCTGTGGCGGAAGGCGATGATCTCGTGGTCCTGGTCGGGGAAGGCGACCCGGGTGTCGTGGTAGTAGCCGCGTACGGCCGTGCCGCCGTCGTGGACCTGCATGGTCGGGATCAACTCGTAGTGCGGGTGCGGGAATGTGGACAGCACGTCGTCCCACTCCTGACGGACCTCGTCCCGGAAGTGGTCGAGGACGAGCTTCTGGCGGGCCGCGCGGATCTCAGCGGTGATCATGGGGGTCTTCTGCTCCGGTCGTTCAGGTCGTGTGGTGGATGGCCCGGTGGGCGAAGGTCGGCGTCGTACCCGGATTGGTCCAGGACGCGGTCAGTTCGCTGGAGGGGAAGAACTGTGGGAACCGCGGGTCGGCCTGCGAGCGGTCGACCAGCGTCTTCTCGATGACCAGGGAGTTGTACTGGTCGGCGGTGGTCTCGACGGTGTTGGCGTTGAGGACGACCTCCTGCCCCCAGGCACGGGCCCAGCGGGCGATACCCGGCATCCGGGAGTGCTCGGGGGCCAGGCACTCGGCGGCGATGGCGTTCTCGCTGCTGGCCCAGATGCCGGTGGAGGTGTTCAGGACCAGGGTCTGGTTGCCGAAGACGTGGCCGGGGGTGTCGACCACGGCGACGCCGGGCCCGAGTACGAGGCCCCCGTCGGCGGCGAGGAAGGCGTCGGGGCGGACGTCGCGGTAGGTCTCCGGCTGGTACCAGGGCCGCTGGAGCGGGTGCAGCTCGGACATGGCGCGCAGTTCATGGCGCTGCACGATGACCTTGGCGTTCGGGAAGACCGGTGCCACGGCGCCACCGAGATCGGCCTGGGGGCGGGTGGTGCCGACCCAGCGGCGCAGGTCCTGGGTGTGCAGATGGTCGAACATCAGGTAGTCGACCTCGTCGGGCTCGATGCCGAGCCGCGCGAGATGCCCCTGTACGGTGCCGTGTTCCGTGGTCAGCAGGGTGCGCACCGGTCCGGGGGTACGGCGGGCGAGGGCGGCGAAGTACGGGGTGTTCCGGCCCAGTTCCACATCGCTGGGCTCGAACAGCAGCGTCCGCCGCCGGCCGCCGCTCTCGGTCCACCGGATGACGAGCATGCGGTTGGTGATGGACAGGAACGGGGCGATGGCCTTGCTGGCCCGGAACAGACCGAACGAGGTCGGGTAGGGGAGGGTGACCAGATCGCAGGTGGTCACGCTGTCGGGCGTACCGGTGGTGGCGAACTCGGCGCGGAACGCCTCGGCCCGGGTCCGCGCGAAGGCCAGCTTGGCACCGTACCCGCCGGGGACCTCGGCCAGGCCGTCGAAGGCGGCGACCCGCGTACCAAGCGTGGGCATGTCAGCGATATCGGCGTCCTGCCAGGCGAGCTTCATCGGGCCTCCCGCGCCGGCGGGCCCGGGAGGCCGCGGCGGCGGTCTGCCGCGTGGACACGGGCGGGAGGCCGCCCCGGCCCGGAGGTCGCGACGTTCCGTAACTCCTGGCCGGGCCCGGTGCCGAGGAGCGGCACGCGCAGGGTCTTCGTCATCAGTGGATCTCCGAAGCGTGAGTGCGGCGTACGAGCCGGGGGCTCCGACCGCGAGGGTCTGTGCGGCCAGAACACTTATGGTGTACGTCTTCGGCGACGCTAGACTTGCGCTGTAAGTGATGTCAAGGGCCGCCGATACGATCGCCGCGCCACGCCCCCGCCACTGACCGACCCGCGCACAGGAGGCTGACCGGATGAGCGTCCGAGGAACCGGCCGGGGCAGGCGCCTCGGGCTGACTCGGGAGAAGGTGATCGCCGCGGCGCTGAAGGTGATCGACCGCGACGGCCACGACGCCTTCTCCCTGCGGCGGCTGGCCGCCGAGCTGGACGTCGAAGCCATGTCGCTCTACAACCACGTCCCCAACAAGGAAGCGATCCTGGACGGCGTCGCCGACCTGCTGCTCGCCCGGATCGACTTCTCCGGAGCGGACGCCGGCACCTGGCAGGACCGCATCCGCGCCCACGCCGACGCCTTCCGCGCCGCCGCCCAACAACACCCCAAGGCATTCCAGTTGGTCTGCATCCGCCCCACACAGTCCCGGGCGTCCCTGGAATCCATCCGCTCCCCGCTCAGCGGCCTCGCCGAACTCGGCCTGACGGCGGAGGAACAGGTCCACGCGCTGCGCGGCTACGTCGCCTACATCGTCGGCACGATCATGCGCGAACTGGGCTCCGCCATCACCGTGGGCACGGTCGACCCCGCCCACGTACGGCAGCGGATCGACGAGATCACGGCGACGGGGGACCCCCTCCTCGCCTCCACCGCGCCCCACCTGGCCGTCAGCGACCACGACGTGGAGTTCCACTACGGCATCGAACTGCTGATCGCCGGCCTGGCGACCCGCGCAGGGGTCCCGTACGACGGCGGCCCACCCCCTCGGGCCCCCCGCCCTCCCGCACACTGACGGCCGCGTCGCCCCGGCAGCCACGCCGGATCTCGGGCGATGAACATGCACAGAGCCGATCTGCCCGGCGACGACAGCCGCGCCACTGCGGCGGCCACCGGATTCGGTCTCTACGGCGCACGCGAGGCGGAAAACTGTCGGCTCTCCGGGGAAAAGATCGAACTGGCCTGTCCGTTCGGTACGGTCCGCGATAGTGGTCCCCGGATCGTTGTCCAGATAGATGGAGTGGACTGGCCGTGACACGAATAAACAGTGGAATCGGACGCATTCTGACAGTCGGTGTGATGGCTGTGGCGTCCGCGTTGTCCATGAGTTCCCCGGCTTCGGCCGGTGCCCAGGCGGCAGCGAACAGGGTCTGCGCCAAGGTGTACGTGCAGGGCTCCGGCTGGACGGCCGAACAGTGTGCCAACGCCGGACAGTCCGTGTCGGTCGGCGCGGCCGGAGGGGGGCGCGCGATCGAGGCCGTTGAAATGGCGGTCGCCGGGAGCAGTCTCTGTGCCAGGGGCTATCGGCAGGGCAGCGGGTGGGGGGCTGAGAAGTGCGCCGCGTCCGGCACCCGCATCACGCTCGGCTCCGCAGGTTCGGGGCTGCGCCTGGAATCGGTGATTTTCGGTGTGCAGACGGGGACGATGTGCGGCAACTCCTATGTGCAGGGCGTGGGCTGGAACCCGGTCTGGTACTGCGGGGTCAACGGCGAGACCAACGCGATCGGCACCACCGGGCAGAACAAGCGTATGGAGGCCGTGTCCTTCATGATCTGTCGGTCGATCGAGAGCTGCTGACCAGCTTTCCGTCGCGGCCCGATTGAACAGAGCCAGGCGGAAGACGTCTGGCCCGCAGGAACGGCCGTAACAGCTCCGCCCCGCCCAGGGGCGGAGTCAGGGCCCTGGCGTGTGCCTCGGACGTCTGGTTGATCATGTGATGCCGTAGAGGACGCGGGCGAGGGCGCGGTGGCGTTCGGTGTGGGCTCGGCGCGACGCGAACCCGGCGACCAGGCTGCGGACGTGATCCCGCTCGGCGCCCTCACGCAGGGCTTGCGGACGGCGTAGATCCTGCTGGCTTATTCGGTCAGAACCCGTCTTTGAACCGCCGAGCCGTCCGCGTCCGTCACGGCCTCACGGCCAGCGGGGCTGCTTCCTGACGCGCCTGGGAAAAAAGTTGCGGGCCGCTGTCGATCCGGCCACGTCCCGTTCGACGTCATAATGTGCGGCGCCTCGCCACACGATGGCGCGACAGGACCTGACGAGGAAACACGTGGATCAACTGCTGAGAGTCATGAACTTCAACGTCTCGAGTGACGGTATCGGTGCCGGTGAGCACCAGAGCCTTGAGCGGCCGTTCGGCCTCGACCATCCCGAGAGGCTGTTCGCCTGGGCCGGAGCCACGGCGAGCTGGCCCATGCGCACGGATCCCGGCGGGAGCCGGGGCCTCGACGACTACTTCACCCGAGACTTCGCACGCAACATCGGCGCCGAGATCATGGGCCGCAACAAGTTCGGGCCCCAGCGCGGGCCCTGGCAGGACCATGAGTGGCGCGGCTGGTGGGGCCAGGAGCCCCCGTTCCGCACCCCGGTGTTCGTCATGACCCACCACGAGCGTCCGTCATTCACGCTCTCCGACACCACGTTCCACTTCGTCGACGACGGCCCGGCCACGGTCCTCGATCGGGCGCGGGAAGCGGCGCAGGGCAAGGACGTCCGACTCGGCGGCGGGGTAACCACCATCCGGCAGTTCCTTGATGCCGGCCTCGTCGACACCATGCATGTGGCGGTCTCGCCAGTAAGGCTCGGGTCCGGACTACGGCTGTGGGAGTCCCCTGATGAGCTGCTCGACCGGTTCCACCTGGAGGTCGTGCCCAGCCCGAGCGGCGTGACACACCACCTGTTCTGGCGAAGGTGACGCCAGAGCCCACTCGGGGCGGCTGAAAAGGCTGGCCGGGCACTCAACGAGGACCAGCCGTTCAGCCGATTCGCCCTGATCAAGGGTTCTCACGCGGCGAGTGAGAGGCCGAGGCGGGCCAGGTGGCTGACGCGGGTGCGGTCGAGCGGGTGGCCGTTCCACCAGGCATCGAGGCGAATGAGGTTGAGTGCAACAGCGGAGAAGACGTGCTCCAGGTGGGTCCTGTGGAGACCGAGGTAGCGGGCACGTCTTATCCCGGTGACCGCGACGGCCTGGTGGATGGTTCCCTCGATGCCGCGCGGGTTCCGTACCTGGCTCGCCACTGCTCGTCGCCCTGCTGGAGGCGTGCGTGGTCTAGGACTTCTTGCACCTCGCGGGGTTGCAGGGAGAGGGTCCGGCCGCCGGTCTTCGAACGGGTGCACTGGTCGCGCACCCGGCAGGGGCGACATGTCTCCTTGTCGAACTTGATGACGATGGCTTGGTGCCGCGCAGGGTGGCGGGGCTCCACCAGGTGCTGGTGTCCCCGCGTGGGCAGGTGGCCTGCCGCTTGTCCCAGTCGATGGTGAACGCGGTGCGGTCGGAACCGGCGCCGGCACGCGCCTGGGGTGAGCTGTTCATCAGGACCGGGGTGACCAGGGTGACCCCGGAGTTCTTCTTCATGCCCGCGATCAACTCGGCGGAGGCATAACCGGAATCGAGGAAGTGCTCGGCGGGCAGGAGAGCACGGGCGGCGAGCAGGTGATGGACCGGTTCGGTCATTTCCGCATCGGTCACTGTGGCGTCGGTGGTCGCGATGCCGGTGATCAAGCGCGGCGGCGGTCCGTCGGCTCCGGGGATCAGAGCCCGGCCCTCGGCAGCCGGGTCCTGGTCATCGGCATCGTCGCAGGACTCGCTGATGTGGATCTTGTAGCCGGTCGACCAGGAGCCCTGTTTGAGGCCGTAGCGCGCGTCGGTGTCGTACGGAGAGGCCAGCCGCAGTCTGCCGGGCGGGAGGTCTTTACTCTCCCGCCGCTTCACCTCCGCCCCGGCCTCGGTCACAGCCCTTGAGCGCGGTCAGCAGCAGGTCGAGCACCTTCTCCTCCATCCCGTGCCCGACCAGTCGTGTGCGGAACTCGGACAGCACCGAGGCGTCGAACCCGGGATCATCCAGCTCCAGACCGAGCGCGTACTTCAGATCCATGCCGTACCGCCCCCTCGGCGAACTCGGCATCCGCGAACAACTCGCCCAGCTCGTCAGGGACCCGCATCGCCAACGGATACGGGCCCCGTACCGCCACCACCCGCGCCACCTGCGCAGTCAGCTCAGGCACCTTCGGCCACGGCCTCGGCTGCATCGACATTCCACACCCCACCCGCGACCGGGAACGCCAAGACGGCCGCTGCTGTCCTGCCCAACGAGCAGCCGGCCCCGCCGGACACGGAATAAGCCAGCAGGATCGGCGTACGGGGCAAACGGGAGCAGCGATGGGAGATGGCGTCGGGACGGACACGGCACCTTCGTGGATCTTGAAGCGTAGAGAACTCCATGATCCAGAGGGGCCGTGTTCGCCTGCTTCGGGGGCTCGCCGCCGACCTGGTATTTCGGCACGTACCAACCGGCGGGAGTCGGAAGGGTTTCCGTCACCAGGTTTCGGAATTCCCATTCCGATTCCCGGCGGTCCGTGCGTCGACCGAATCCGCCGGGCCGTACGGGGGTGAACATCACCGCGCAAGGCCGGGTACACCGTCGAAGTGGCCCACTGGGGGCTGCTCCTGGCCCTCTGCTCTCCTGACGCGGCCTTGCCTCGCGAGCCGTTACGGGTGGAGGACCTTCTCCTTGGCCTGGCGGAACTCCTCGTCGGAGATGTCACCGCGGGCCCGGACCTCCGAGAGCTTGGCGAGTTGGTCCGCCGCACTGGAAGGCCCGGTGGCGCCGACCGCCTCGCGCATGTAGCGGTTCGTCTCCTCGATCTTGGTCCTGGCGTGCTCCTGTTCGCGCCTGCCCATGCCCTTGCCCCGGGCGACGAGGTAGACGAAGACGCCCAGGAAGGGGAGGACGATCGTGAAGACCAGCCATCCCGTCTTGGCCCAGCCGCTCATGGAGTCGTCGCGGAAGATGTCGACGACGACACGGAAGAGCAGGAAGATCCATATGACCCACAGGAAGATCACCATGATCGTCCAGAAGGCTCCGAGGATCGGATAGTCGTAGGCCAGATTCACGTAGCTGCCCATCGCTTCTCCTGTTGGTGTCGTTCGTGTCGAGGTCGCGGTGTGTGAGGGGCGGGGGCCGCCGGCCCTTGGCGCTCCAAGCCGGGAACCGACGCTCCGGCCGGCCCGGCCGCCATGGCTGCCCTTTCCGAAGCGGTTCAGCCCGGACGCGTCGCTGATGGCTCGGGCGGCGGCCACGACGCGGGCGCTGCCCGCCACAGGGCCGATCCGCCACGAGCGTTCCCCGGACCTTCTCCAGCGGCACGCCGGCTTCCGTGGCCGAGCCGACTGGAGGGGTGGGAGGAGGCAGTCCACGCTCTCCGAACATGCGAGCGCCACGACGTTGTCCGCCGCGGTGTACCCGGTCGCCCCGCCGACCGCCTGCCGCGCCGGCCGCCTGCCGCGGCCGGGACCCCGCACGGCTCAGGCATCCGGTGACGGCGACACAGGCACACTCATGGTCGCGATCCGCTCCCGCCGATCACTGCCCCGCTAGTCGCGCTTGTGGCGCTTATTCATATTTCGTCCATCATAAACAAGGCATAAGGGTGCCGCATGGCCAAGGAGGGGTCATCGTGCCCGTAGCCGACCCGCCCCGCAGAGAGGCGAGGCCCGGAGGCTGATGGCCGGTGACCTTGGGGTGCTGCGAGACCGACCGCGACTGCGCGGGGAAGACCACGGCCGGCACCGCCGCCCCTGTCCGCTGCCCGTGCGCAAGCCGGCCGGCGTCGCGCACCCACCGAGCCCCCGCCCCGGCCGGGTCGGGCCTTTCCACTCAACCGAGTGAAAGGAGGGCAGAACCGCACACAAGCCGCATGGAGCGGCGTAAGACTCGGCGCCCACCCTGAGAGGACGATATGGCACTCATCTGTCCCCACTGCAAGGCCGCCGAGGCCATCTCCTACGTGGAGAACGAAGACGGCAAGACGCTCTTCCCCTGCCTCTTCTGCGATTTGCCGCCGAGTCCGGGTTCCACGAACCGCACGTCGACGGCGTCCGCCCAGTGCGCCGCCCGGCTCTGCGGCGGAGTGATCCACGACCACTACGAGTACGGGCCCCGCGGTCGCCTGATCACGGTTCGACGCGAGCCGTGCGGGATCTGCGGATCGTCCAGAACGGGAGTTCACGATGGCTCAGGTATCCGAGGTCGTGCCTTGCCCGAAGCCCGGCTGTGACGGGTCACGGGCGGACATCTGGGACACCGACGAGAAGGGCAGGAAGAAAGCCAGGGCGGGAAGCCACGCCCGCCCTTCCCGCCGCCTGACGCTGCTGATTTCATCCCCTCGGTCGACTGAACTGACCTTCCGTCACGTGTCGACCTGACCGACCCCGGCGCCGTCCGGACGATGACCGACCGGGTTCGTGCCGAGGCCGGTGCGATCGGCATCCTCGTGAACGACACCGGGGTCTACCCACGCGCCCGTGGCGGGACACCGTCGAGGCTGCCTGGAACTACTTCCTCGACGTGAACCTCACCGCGCATTACCGCGCCTGCCCCGCGATGACCTCCGGCATGGTCCAACGGCACCGGGGTCGCATCGTGAACATCGGCAGCGTCAACGCCCGCGCAGGCCGGACTCCTGGGCCTCCCCCGATCCCCCGCCCGCGAACTGGGCGCGTACGGAGTCTGCGTCAACGCGGTTCTGCCGGGCGCCATCCAGGTCGAGGCCGAGAGCGCGATCCTTGCCCGTCATCGCGCCCGCCCGACGGACCAGATCAACCGCCAGTGCGTTCCCCGTCAGGGACGGTCCGAAGACGTGGCGGGGCTTGTGGCGTTCCTCGTCGGGCCCTCCGCATCGTTCATCACTGGGCAATCAGTCCACGTCGATGGCGGCCGGCTGCTGCACTGAGACCGTCAACAAGCAAGGAGACAGAGCCGAATGATCGAACGAGTCCGAGCCATCCTCGGCACAGAGGGCGACACGATGCTGGTCATCCGCCGAACCAAGCCCGGAGTTCCCGTGTACTGGGTGCTTCCCGGCGGAGGCGTCGAAGCCGACGACGCGTCGGGCCGGCGCCAGGTGCGCGGGCCCCGGCGGGGGAGTGCCTGGGGGAGATAAGGAAGGGTCTTCACTCATGAGAACTGAGAACTGAGAACTGAGAACTGCGCCGCCCTGCCAACCTCACACCGCGATTCATCGGCTGTACGAGGAAAACTCTCCTCCGCTGATCCGGCTCTGCCGACGCTCGAACACTCCGTACCAGGGCCGTCACGCCCCTACCGTCCACACGTTGTGTAGGTGGAGAATCACTTTCCGTACCAACACTACAGGGGATGCCATGACCAACCCGTATCAGCCGCAGCCGAGCCCATTCGTCACCGGACCTCTCCCGGTTGCCCGGCCCCGCATGTTCAACTCCACCCTTGCCAAGGTGATCTGGGTCTTGGTGCCGATCGTCACGATCAGCATCGGCGCGGCGGTGCCGTTCGTCGTTGCCGCGGTGAAGGGCGTCATCAAGCCCTGGCTGGCAGCCGTCTACGTCGCGGCCGAGGTGCTGATCCTGGGTGTCAGCACGGCAGTGAACGGCGAGAGCCCGTTCCTCGGCATGTTGATGATTTTCCTCATCGTGGCCTCGGCGACGCACACTTCGTTGCTCGACAACGACCGTGTGAACATCGGGAAGTAGTCCTCTGCCCGCTGATGCCTCGTTGCCCGCCAGCAACGGGGCATCTTCGCGGGAAGGGGACCCTTGGGGGACGCGATCGAAGTGTGCGGCATCGCCGTCATCGACGGTTGGCGGTGCACCTTCCAGGTGCTGGTGGAGTGGCTCGGTGCCGAGTGGGCGCCGTTGGTACGGCTGGCTGCTTTCTCGACCCTCTTCTTCGGCGAGCTGGCCGCGCTGCGTCGCAAGGACATCGATCTGAACGGCCGCTGACAGTGGTCCCCTGAGCGCAGGCCGAGTTGCATGACGGGCGGCTCTTCGACAGGGCGCCCAAGTCGGCCGCTGGTGTCCGAACGGTTACCTTCCCCGCTGAGCTGGTCGTTGAGATCAGCCACCACCTGAAGCACTACGCCGCCGTTGGTCAAGAGGGTCACAGGGTCCGACTGGGTTGCTACAGGCCATCCGGCACTCGGCGTAAAGCCTGCGGCGGGCAACCTGTCGTACGACCTCCTGCCCGGGCGCGGGCGGGTCGCCCAGGGTGGGGACGTGGGCGCAGTGGCACGGGGCTCCTGAAGCGACAAAGTGCCAGCCCGGGTGGAAACCCCTCCCGGGCTGGCACTTCTTCCTGTGCCCTCGGCAGGATTCGAACCTGCGACACCCGCTTTAGGAGTTCGATCTCTCCCCGGCATGGGCGGCCAGTCACGCGGCTGTGCCGTTTTTGCTGGACCATCGAGGAGTGCTGGCGTCCGGTGCCGTTGATGTCACTTGTGGATGTCAGCACGATGCGACCGCACGCGCTCACTGGCACGATGGCCCCGTGATTGATCTGGAGCGCATCAGAGCAGAGCGCGTGGCCTACTTCCGAGCACTCGATGAGAGCGCCACCTTGCGGCACCACTTCCGCCATGCTGACGAGGACGGCGGCCTACGGTACTTCGAGGCGGACCCCGACCGTGGCAAGTTGACCGTCATCAAGCGAGCCGAGCTGACTCCGGCCAGCCAGCTCCACCGGTACAGCTGGGAGCACCTGGAGGACAAGCACGGCTTCCTGACAGACCAGGCGCTCGACACCGAAGAGGACCCGGTGGAGACCATCCCGGCTGAGGAGTTCCAACACGCGTGGACTCGGTGAGCAGGTTGAACAAACACTTTAGGAGAGAGGAGGGGAGCAGGGCCGCTGGTCTGGGGGCTCGATACGCGCTGGGCTGTAGAGAACTCGACCGCGAGACATCCTCGTTGACCGTGACTGACCTCTGCATCTGGCAAGGCAGTGGCATGAACCCCAGCCGACGAAAGTCAGCCACGACGGTGGGTGCGCCGACCGACCAGGCGCGCGTATGCCTCGCTGCACTCCCACCGGCCTCCATCCCGCTGCCAGTGTCGTTGACCAGAGCAAGCCGCGACGGCCGACAGGTGCTGACGGTGCCTGAGCCCTCAGCTTGGGAAACTGCGAGCATCTGGTGGCCGTTCCGGGCGCTGAGCTGGGCGAAGCGTGGGGGAGCGGCCTTGTCGGGCGCGGCTGCTTTCACCGTGGTTCCCCGCTGTTCCCCGCTCGTTCTGGTGCGCTAGTGGTGCGCACCGGGCCCATCCATAGTCCGGCCTGCTCGGTTCAGGCCTTCTCGCCGGGGTGGGCGCACTACCGTTGGGCATATGAAGGTCCGTCACAATGTTCGTGCGGTTCTGTTCGATGGCGGTCAGCTGGTGTTCCTGCGCCGAGGATGGCCGGGCGGCACCTCCTACTACACGACCGTCGGTGGGGGCGTCGAAGCTGAGGATGCCGACCTCGAAGCGGCTCTACGCCGTGAAGTGATGGAAGAGATCGGTGCCACGATCGGCCCGGCGAGCGAGTTCCTGACCTTGACCGAGCCGGGCGGCAAGGTCACCGTCGTACAGCACTTCTTTCGCGCTGACGTGCTGGACATGGATCTCAACCGCCGTAGCGGCCCTGAGCTCGGCGATCCCGACATAGGCGACTTCTCACCTGTGCGAGTCTCGTTGGACGCATCAGCCGTGAGACCGCTCGAACTCCATCCGCCCGAACTCGCCGACTACCTACGGGAGCATGTCGAGAATTGGGGCGCTTGAGGGGTGGCGCCATGGTCAAACCTTGGGCGATGACTGCTTCGTCCCGAAGCAACTTGGGTGGAGGCGGTGCCTCGGGCCGGTGTGCTTCTCACGTGCGCTGATGGTCTGCGGGCGTCCGTACTCGTCCGCCGTTGTTCGTCGGCGTTGTCACGCAGTTAGACACTCACCCAGTGCGCCTCCTGGTGCAGGAGATCATTGCACGTCAGCTCAATTCTCCGGGCTTAGGCATGGCTGTATCAGTGCCGCAGAAAAACAGGCGTGAACTGGGCCGCCATGGGCATCTGTCATTGGCGGCCGCCATTTGTCACTGCTGAGCAGCCTCGGACGGCCCAGGGACGGTTCGACGCAGGCGTCCCGCCCGGCGACCGTTTGGTCGCCGGGCGGTTTACCTTGTGGATCAGAAGGCCCCCACCGACATACACGGTGGGGGCCTCGCCTGTGGGGCCAACCTCCCCGGTGGACTCCCGCAGGATCCCGGGAGGCGCGTCTCAGACGCATGTGGGGAGCCACGCCTGCCCCTGCCGTTGTCAGCACTCTACGACGCCGACGCTGCTGATTTCATCCCCTCGAACGAGTGAACTGAATGTTGGTCAGCCGTGGGGATGTGGCATCCATGTGGCATCGATCATGAAAACAGCCCCTCGATCCGACTGGACCGAGGGGCTGAAATGGCCTCTCACCTGCGTCTTACTACTGTGCCCTCGGCAGGATTCGAACCTGCGACACCCGCTTTAGGAGAGCGGTGCTCTATCCCCTGAGCTACGAAGGCGGGCCTTGCGTGAAACGTGGATGAATACTCTGGGTGATGATTCGTCCGTGTCGGGGCAAGGTCCTGGGCTGCCCGTGGGGGCAGTCCAGGACAGCGTAGCGGATGTGGGCGGGGCGGTGGTGGCTGCCTCGGCTGGCCAGGGTTGGGCCGTTGTCTTCGGTGGTTTCGGCGTCGGCGTCGGCGTGGGTGGGGTCTTCGGTGTGGCGGGCGTGGCTGGTGGCGTTCTGGGCGAGCGGGAAGCCGAGGATGGCGAGGCTCTGTGCTTCGGCTCCGAAGGTGATCATGCGGCGGTTCCATAGGGGGCGGTCGAGTGGGGAGGGGTTGGGTTCGGTGTCCTGGCGGCCTCCGGGAGGTTTGGTGGGTGCGGGTGGCGAGGCCCGCGAGGGCGACAGAGTTGCGGCCGGCTGGTTGGTGAGTGCCTGGGCGCCGCAGGCGGTGTGGTGGGCGGGGGTGATCCGTGCTGGGCGCCTGTGGGGTGGGCTGCGCCGCCGGCGGTGTATGCGGGGGTGGGCTGCGGTGCCGGCGGTGTGGGTCACCGAGTCTTCCGGAAGCGAGCCTGAGCACGCGCATGCCGCAGAGTGCCCAACGCGTGGGTACGCGGCTCCATCACGGGCACCACGCGGCCCGTCCGCCGCCGTGCGGCTGCCCGCGAGGATGCCGACGTTCGCCCGAGCGTCCGCCCACACCGCGACGGCTCCCCGGAGTTGTAGCCTGGGCCGGATCGAGGGAGGGCGAAGGATGGACGCGGAGATCACCCTGTTAGCCGGCACCGCCGGGACGACGATCGCGTCGCTGCTGGCGACCGACGCGTGGAACGGCGTACGGAACGGGGTGCTCGCGCTCTGGCGACGTGTCCGGCCGGACCACGAGGAGCACGTCGCCGTCCAGCTCGACACCTCGCGCCGGGACCTCCTGGACGCGCGTGCCGACGGTGACGAGGAGGCCGAGCGGGAGATCGCGGCGGAGTGGCGGGGCCGCGTACGCCGTCTCCTCGTCGCCCACCCCGAGCTGGCGGCGGAACTGCGCTCCCTGCTGACCGAGCTCGCCCCTGGCACACGCGCCACCACGACCGTCACCCAACACGCGACCGCCTCCGGCGACTCACGCGTCTACCAGGCCGGCCGCGACCTCATCATCGACCAGCCGTGACCGGCCGCAACGACGGCCGGGCCAGTGACCAGGGGCGCGTCTACCAGGCCTCCGGCGACCAGCACATCGTCGAACACCACCATCACGGCGCCGCCTGGACCGGACCGGACTCGGTGCGGCGTCCCCCCGTCGGCCGGGCACCGGCCATCCTCCGGGATCGCGACGAGCTGATCGGACGCCTGAAGGAGGCGGTGACCGAGGGCGCCGGAAACACCGTGTTCGTCCTGCACGGCCTGGGAGGCTGCGGAAAGACGGCCGTGGCGTGCGCGCTCTTCGACCACGCCACCGGGGAACGCGGACGCGTGGGCCTGTGGGTCAACGCCTCCGACCAGGCATCCCTGCGGGCCGGGATGCTCGCGGTGGCCGCCGACCGCGGTGCTCTGGACGGTGAGCTGATGGCCGCGCGCAACGGCCTGCGCGCCGCCGCCGACCTGGTCTGGGACCACCTCGACCGGTCCGACCGGCCCTGGCTGCTCGTACTGGACAACGCCGACGACCCGGCGGTGCTGCGGGACGGCGGGTGGCTGCGCACCAGCCCGCGCGGAACCGTCCTCGTGACCACACGGCAGGCCGCCGGTCACTGGTGGCCCGCCGCCGAGCTGCTGCATGTCGGTGTCCTGCCGCGTGAGGAGGCGGCCCAGGTCCTGTGCGATCTGGCCCCCGGAACGGGTTCCGCCGAGGACGCCGCCGCCATCGCCGACCGCCTCGGCCGCTTGCCCCTCGCCCTCACCCTGGCCGGCGGGTTCCTGGCCCACCAGGTGATCGCTCCCTGGACCATGGAGGAGTACGGGCGTCGTCTGGAGGAGCGTCCTGACCCCATCGAACTCATCGACCAGGGCGCCACGGACGCGGACAACGACTCGCGCCATCTGGTCAGCGGAACGTGGCAGCTCTCGCTGAACTCTCTGGTGCGGCAGAACCTGCCCGAGGCCGTCACCCTGCTCCGTCTGCTGGCCTGCTGGTCCAACGATCCGCTGCCCCTGTCGCTGCTGGCCGACGCCCGGCTCGACCTGCCCCTGCCCGCCGACCGGGTGGAACTGGCACTTCGGGGACTCCTCGACCGCTCGCTCACCGAACTCCTTCCCGGCGACATCCGCTGCCTGCGCACGCACGGGGTGCTGCTCGACAGCGTCGCGCGCGTCACCCCGGCCGGTGAACGCGACGGACTCGCCGCCGTGGCGGCCGGAATTCTGCTGCGCTCGCTCCCCGCGTCACCGGAACGCGGCCTGCGCGACAGCCGGCTCACCGTCCTCGCCCCCCATGTCATGGCCCTGCTCCGCCGCGTGATCACCTGGCCCGAGACCACGGTCGGCACCGCCGAGTCCGCGGCCACCTGCGCTCTGCGGCTGGTGACGGCGCAGCATCGATCCGGCGACTACGCCTCCGCGCTGGCCGCGGCCGGACAGGCGGCGGATCTCGTACGGCGGCGGCTGGGCGACGATCACGTCCTGGTGCTGCGCCTGCGGCAGCGGATCGGGAAAGCGACCGATCGTCTGGGGCGCCTCGAAGAAGCGGCGCGTCTCCACCGCGAGCTGCTCGACGACCTCGAACGGGTCTGTGGTCCCGAGGCACCGGACACCCTGACCACCTGCCTTCATCTGTCCCGCCCGCTGACCTGGCTCGACCGGCCGGCCGAAGCGGTGCGGCTGATGCACAGGGCGGCGACCGGGCGAGCCGCGCTGCTGGGGCCGTGGCATCCCCTCACGCTGGAGGCGAGGGCGTGTCTGCTCGAACTGCCTCCCGGACCGGAAGTGGACCGCGAGGTATCGGCAGGACCGGGCCTGGTCGCCGACTGCCGCCGTGAGCTCGGCGCGGACCACCCGATCACCTTGTCGGCCGATCTCAACTGCGCGGGAGCGCTGCTCAACACAGGACAGCACGCTGAGGCGCTGTGTGCCTGTTTTCGAAGTCCCCCGGTTGAGTTCGCCCGGCTCAGATTCGAACGGGTGGTTCCTAACCCATGCGGCTGGCCGTCGTTGAGCGCGTCAGGTCGTTTCGTTCGGATTACCCATCGAGTTGGGCCCTCGATGGCTTCTGTAGCCTGCTGTCAGCTGTGTGTCGGGGGGGAGCTGACGTGGTGAACATCCTGTCCGTGGCCATCGGGGCTGGTTTCGGCCTCATAGGGGCCGTGTTCGGATCTTGGTTCACTGCGCGCCGACAGGACCGGATGTGGCTGCGCGAACAGAAGCTGAAAGCCGGGGTCGGCTTCAACACCGCCGTGGTCCAGCTCATCGACTACCTTCGGGAAACGCAGCTGAGTGACGACGGCGCCGGGGCTAACGAACTGGCGGGCCGGATGCAGGAAGCCCGGTCAGCCCTCTACCTACTGTGCGCCGACGACACCGTCGATCTCGCCGATGCTCTCGCGCGTCGGGTCTGGAGTTCCCGGCCCAGCGAGGGCAGGGACGACAGCAGGGCCGAGTACAGGGAGACGGTGGATCTCCTTCGCCGCTTCACCCATCAGCTCCGGCAAGAGATCGCCAGGACGTAGTCTCAGTTGGTTCTTCGGTGGGAGGAGCGGTGTAGATATCGCAGTTTGGCCGGTGCGCCCCGAGGAGATGACGCTGTCCTTGAGGACGGTCAGTCCCGTGCGGCTTCCCGGGAGGCCGGCTGTCCGTTCCGGCGGGTGATGCGCCTGGTCATGATGGTGGTCGAGGCAATCAGCCCCGGTGTCGCCGGTTGCGCAGACGCAGGCACGGTGGTGCTGCGAGGATCGAGCAGGCCGGAGACGCGCGTGGCGTCTGGGTGGGGCTGCTGACGAGCAGCGCCAAGATGATCAGTCGCGTTGAGCCTCGCTGGAGTCCGGCTGTCCGCTCCTGCGGGAGCTTCGGCGGGTGATTCGCCGGGTCATGAGGGTGATCGCGGCCCAGGTGATCAGTGATTCGGAGTGCTGGATGAGCCGTTCGTAGTCGCGTGCGTGCCGGCGGGCGTGCATGATCCAGGCGTGGGAGCGTTCGACGACCCAGCGTCGGGGCAGGACGACGAAGCCGGGGGTGTTCTTCGGGCGGCTGACGGTCTTGATCGTCAGGTTCAGGTATGTCTTCGCCCAGGTCACGAGCTGTCCGGCATAGGCGGAGTCGGCCCAGACGATGGTGATCTCGGGGTGCATCAGCCGCAGCCGGAACAGCACTTCCTTCGCCGCGTTGCGGTCGGTCATGTCGGCCGGGGTGACCATGACGAACAGGGGCAGGCCCTTGGTGTCCACGACCAGGTGCCGCTTGCGGCCGTTGATTTTCTTGCCCGCGTCGTAGCCGCGTGAGTCCTTCCCGACGGTGTCGGCGGCCTTCACCGACTGGGAGTCGATAACGGTGGCGACCGCGCCGGGCGCCCGGCCCATCTCGCGGCGGATGCGCTTGCGGAGCTGGTCACGGATCTGTCCGACGACGCCGCAGGCGGCCCAGCGGGCCATGAATCCGTAGCAGGTCCGCCAGGGCGGGAAGTCTTTGGGCAGGGCCCGCCACTTGCAGCCGGTGTCGACGACATAGCGGATCGCGTCGACGATCTCGCGGCGCGGGTGCTTCTCCGGGCGCCCGCCGGTCCGGGTCTCGCAGGCAGGGACCGGCAGCAGCGGTTCGATTAGTGCCCACTCATCGTTCCAGGTGTCCGAGGGGTAGCAGCGTCGCCGCGGCAACGGCTTCTCCCTCCTCAAGACGGGGTGGTGGGGGGGGGCGCGGGGCGGGGGGGCCCCCCCCGGCGGGGGGGGGGGAGTCGGCGGAGAAAACAAACGGTGTAGAGGCCCGCGTGGTGAGGGGGTTTAT
>NZ_JBHZEJ010000025.1:0-36664 GCF_042756365.1 Streptomyces sp. NPDC059092 | reverse complement strand
AGGCGGTACGGAGAGGGAGAGTCGAGGCCGGGGGGGGGGGGGGGGGCGTGGGGGGGCCACAGGGGGGGCCGAACGGCCGCGCCGCCCGGCCCCCCCCCCCCCGCAAACCCCCCCCCCACGCGGGGGGGGGGGGGCCGCCCGCTCCGCGGCCCCCCCCACCGGTCAGGCGTCGGTGAAGTCGGCGATCACATCGAGCGTGGACTCGACCGAGTTGAGCTGGGTGTTCAGGTGCTTGATCCACCCGGCCCTTGGGCTGGAGAGCGGCGTGCGGGGCGACGGTTGCGGTGATGAAGCGGCGGATCTCGGTGAGCTTGCCGCGGATGACCGCGACCTCGTATGCCTGGAGTTCGGCGGGGTCGGCGCAGAACTTGTAGCCGTCCGGCCGGGTCCAGATCAGCGGCGGCCAGCCGCGTTCGGTGATGGTGTCCCGCAGGCAGGCCAGGCCCGAGCGGGTCTGGTGGGGCGACAGCTCGCCGGCTCTGACCAGCTGGACGAAGGTCAGACCGGCCGGCCGTGCCTCGAACAGCACGAACCGGACGGTGTCGGTGTGCCGTTGGGCGGCTGCTGATCTGCGCTCGGAGGCGCGCGGCACGGTTACTCGCCTTGCAGGAGCTTGGCCAGTTCGCCGTCGACGTCGACCTTGCCGGTGTCGACGGCCGTTTCGATCCAGTCCAGCGTCGCTCGAACGCGGGCGACGTTCTCGTGCACGATCGTGCGTTCGTCGTCGCCGAGCTGGCGGTCTCGCATGCCCGGGACGACCCGGCCGGCGGCCGCGACGAACGCGTGGCAGGCGGTGACCAGGTCCAGGAACTCCACCGACCGGTCGATGCTGCGGATCGCCGGAGCGACCGGGCTGGTCTCCTCAAAGTGCTCGCGGGCCTGCCGGCCCCGCTCGACCTGGGCGTGGTTGACCTGGTGGCGGGCGGTGTCGTCCGACATCGCCCGGAAGGCGACGTCCGGGCGCCGAAGCAGGCCGGTGGTCACCTTCGCGGCGACGTGTTCGTCGCGGGTCAGCTCCTCGACGACCCGGACCTTGTCCTCCTGATTGACCTGGGCGACCACCGCCGGGCGCCGCAGCAGGTCGCTGGTGACGGTGGCGGCGACCTCCTCGTCGGTGGCCAGGGTGTGGATCGCGCTGATTTTCTCCTGTGGGGTGACCGGACGCTCGACCTGCCGGCCGACCCTCCGGTTCGCCCCGTCGGGCGTCCAACGGGCCTTGCCCTTGGGCGGGCTGGTGATCGCGTTGAACCGTTCATCGTCGTCCGTGATGGACGCCAGGATCTGGTGGACGGTGAAGGACACTCCCGAGATCCGGCGGTCCTTCGGCCACTTCGACGCGGTCCACCGGGCCTTGTCCACCATCGCGTAGGACAGCCCGATGTCCTCGGCCAGGCGGAACAGCGAGTCCTTGACCGTGAACAGCCCGTCGCTCCGCTCCTGGCCGCCGGACTCGCGCATCGGCTCCACCTCCAACGCGTAGTCGCCGATCGTGAACTGGATACGGCTGGCGGTCTCCACCAGTTTCCGCAGCTCGGCCACGATCTCCGCGTACCGGTTCGCACTGACACAGCCGACCTTGTCCGCGATCTCTGTCTCTTCGGGCATGGCATCCACCACCCATTGCGGGGCCGGGGCACGGCCCCGAGGCCGTGACAAGACCCGGCCCGCATCTGAGAACGAGAGTCAGACCGCAAATCCTATGATCACAATGAATGACCGGAAGTAACCGGAATCTGATCGAAGATGCGGTTCGGATGCGTTCGCGATGCGGTCACTGTGACCGTTCGCCGAACGTTTCCTTCCGGGCCCGCCAGGCCCTCGTGACGCACCGCCGCGAGCAGTAGACGGCGTTCGAACGGCGGTCCACCCCGGCCACCCAAGTAGCCCCGCACTCGGGGCACTTGGCCTGACCCACGCCGCTCAACTCCGCGGCCACCCGCTTGCGCAGCCGGCGGCTGCGACGCCACTGCCTGGAACGACATGCCGCCGAGCAGTACACGGCCGTCGGCCGTGCTTCCGGCCTCAGCCGTTCACCGCAGCCCGCACACACCCGCTCTCCGGCTTGCCCGGCGCCCTCGGACACCCCGCCAGCCTAGGCCCCAAAGCTACTCAAAAACCGGGATCAGAAACAGCCACTGACGTCGGCCCGCCGTGCGCTGGCGGCGCACGAACACCGCTTCGGAACGGACTACCCCATCACGCTGGCGGCACGGAGCCTGCTCAGCAACATCCTGCACGCGGTCGGCGCGTACCGGGAAGCCATCGAACAGGCGGAGGCCGTCAGGGAATGGCGCGAGCGGGTACTCGGCCCGGAGCACCCCTGGACGGCGGTGATCAGGGAGAAGCTCGCGCGATACCGGCGTTCCCTGGCGCAGGCGACGCCACCCGCCCCGAGCTGATACGCGGCGTTCCGCCGCCAGTTCAGGACGCTGAGCCGGCCACCGGTACGGTCTCCGTGAGCCACACGGGCCCGTCTCCGCACATCACCTCGACGCCGTCCGCCCGCTCCAGCGACGTACGCAGAACCCGCAGCCGACGGCCGTCCACGGTGGCGACCGGGCCGGACCGTCCCGAACTGCCGAACCTGCCGGCGCGCACCTGGTTGTGGATCTCTTCTCTGCCGTTGCTCCAGTCGATCCGCGAGAACTCGGGCTCCATCCATCCCGCGTACGTGGCGGCCCCCTCCTCCTGCGGTGTACCGGGGGACCCGGTGACGGCCCGCGAGAGCGCGAGCGGCAGGAGCCGCCCGATGCATCGGTCGACCTCTTCCCACAGCAAGCGGGGGACGACATCGTCGCCCAGCGCGATCCCCGCCTCCTGGGCCAGAATCCCGCCGGAGTCGAACGCGCTCTCCATCCAGTGGATGCTGACGCCGATCTCCTTGTCGCCGTTCCTGATCGCCCAATTGACCGGAAGAGGACCTCGGTATTTCGGCAGCATCGACGTGTGCACATTGATCGCGCCCAGACGCGTCGACCGAAGGACCGCCGGAGGCAGCTTCCAGGGGAAGCCGTAGCAGACGATGAGATCGGCCCGGTACCCCTCGATGATGTGCGGCAGCATGTCCTTCCGGCCCGGGATCAGCAGATCCATCCCGTCCGGCAGCGCGTCGACGATCTCGCCCACGACATCCCCCGCACCGCTCCGTGTCGGCCCGCCCGGCCGCAGTGACCGTGCGTGCAGAAAGGCGACGGGCACGTGTCCGGCCCGCTCGCAGACGCCGCGCAGCAGGGCAAAACCCTGCGCGGAGTAGGAAATCAGGAGGACGCGCATACCTCGCCTTTGATTCGTGACCGGCGTTCGACGGAACCTCTCACACCCCGGCCCCGGACGTTCCCCTGTACTCCGCCGCACTCCATGACGCCATGTCAGGTCTGCTCCTCGGCCGGGTTCGGCGGCGGTAACGGGGCGACATGACCGCTGAAGAAGTCGGCCAACGGCTCACCGGACCGATGCATCTCCTGGATCGCCTGCCTGCACTCGGAGACGGTATGCGGATCGTCACAGCGGATGCCGCCGGCGAGCTTTCCCTCGTCGTCGTAGAGCACCTCGTACATCACCCAGGGACCGAGCACGACGAGCTCCGGCAGCGTGCGCCGCTCCTCGTACCGCCGGATTCCGTCCCGTCCGAGGACCCTCGTGTCCTCACCGCACCGGGCCTTCAGGTGCAGCAGGTGGAGTTCCCACTGGAGGTACGGGGAGAGGGGCTCCTCCACGCAGCGCACGCGGTGGACGGTGAAGCCGCTTCCGGCGATGCGGCCGAAGTACTCCTCGTAATGACCCCGCTGTCCCTCAAGCAGCGCCAGGGACTTCTCCCAGTCCCCACGGTGGAACGCTTCCCAGCTCTCCACCCCGGGCTCCTGAAAGCTCTGCTGACGTTCGAGCTTCCAGAACCCCTCGGGGCCGCAACGCCAGAAATAGCGGTCGAAGTCCTCCATGTAGTCGTCCAGTGCGAGACGCCGACCGGGGCCGTCGGCCCACGGGCTACGCATCGGGGAGGTCCGCCTTCGCCGCGACGGCCGTCCTGCGGGGGATGACGACGATCCGCTCGTCCGGAGCGACGGCGAGTCCCGGGGGAAGGCGGGTCAGGTAGGAATCGGTGAGGTCACGGCCCACGACGGCGATGTCACCGTTCTCCAGTTCCCAGACGTCCGGGCAACCCTGCTCGCCGCCCGTGGTCCCGAGTTCGGCGGGAGATTTTCCCAGGCGGCGCACCAGCGGCGAAGAGGGATCGGCTTCCCAGCCCCGAGTCATCGCGGTCCTCCGTTCAATTTTCTCCGAAGGTAACGGAAAACACACCTGGAGTGAGATCGGGAAACGACTTCCGGCCAGGCGAACGCGGGGCCGCGCCACCCCGCATCGGCCCGACGGTCGGACGCCCGTACGGTTCGCGGCGAGGGCGGGCAGAAGGGGCGGAGAGGACTTCAGGAGGGCCGGGGGCTCACCTCGGCCCAGACCGTCTTGCCGCTCGGCGGGTACGGCTCGGTGCCCCAGCGGTCGGCGAGGGCCGTGACCAGGATCAGACCGCGGCCCGACTCGCTGTCGTCAGGTGTGTCGAAGGCCCCTGTCAGCACGAGGGGTTGCTCGCCGCGCGCGTCGGTGACCGCGACGCGTACGGTGCCGGCCGCCGCGTGGAGAGTAAGCGCGAGCTGGAAGTCGCGACCCTGGACGCGGCCGTGGAACACCGCGTTGGCGGCGAGTTCGGCGACGATCTGCTCCACACGTTCGGTGACGCGGGGTGACACCTGCCAGGTGCGGAGTTGCTCGACGGCGAGCAGCCGGGCGAGCCGGGCGCCGCGACGGGTGGAGGACAGCCGCTGCACGAAAGCGTGTACGGGGGCTGCGATGTGGGGCGTGGGGGCGTTCATGGGGCCACCGTGGCGGGCGGGCGGGGCCGTGTTCCAGGGGCGAGGCCCGTACGCTGGGTCACCGTACGGGCACATTCGGTGGACGGTACGTCGGTCCGGCGGTCACTATGGGTGAGTTGATCGTGAGGAACGGCGCACGTACGCACCTGGAGGTGGCCGCGGATGACCGACGGTACGGAGAGCACGGATCACGGTGATGTGACGGCCTGTGAGGTGGAGCGGGAGCCTGATCCCTCGGACAGTCTGCGGACCTTCGGGGCTGTCGTCCAGGCTCTGCGCGAGCACGCCGGGTTCAGCAGGGCGGACTTCGGGGACCTGGTCCGGTTCTCCAAGCACACGGTGGAGTCGGTGGAGTTGGGGCGCCGGATGCCGGACGAGTCGTTCGTGGAGCTGGCGGAGGAGGCGTTGGGCAACACGGGCGCGCTGCGGAAGTCGGCGAAGTTCCTCACGCGGGGGGAGGCGGGGCTGGCCGCGTGGTTCCGGCGGTGGGCCCGGCTGGAGAAGATCGCGGTCAGTCTGTGCACGTACGAGTGCCGGCTGGTGCCGGGGTTGTTGCAGTCGGAGGGGTACATGCGCGCCCTCTGTGAGGAGGATATTCCGCCTCTCTCGGACGATGCCCTGGAGGCCACTGTGCGGGCCCGCCTGGAGCGTCAGAGTCTGTTGAGGGAGCGCCCCAACACCACGTTCGACTTTGTGGTGGAAGAGGCCGTGTTCATGCGCTTCCTTGGGGGCGTTGAGGTCACGAGGGACCTGCTGGGCCATGTCGTTGAGACTGTGGCTGCGAGGAACATCACGCTCCAGATCATGCCTGCGAACAGCGAGCATCACGCGTGCCTGGCCGGCCCGCTTCAACTGCTGGAAACCCCTGACGGCAGCTGGCGCGGATACTCGGAAGGGCAGGAGAACGGCCGTCTCATCGCCGACTCGCAAGAGGTCAGCAGACTGCACATGCGCTATGCGAGACTGCGTTCGCAGGCCCTCTCTCCGAAGGATTCCGTGGGCCTGCTTGAGCAGATGCGAGGAGCGCTATGAGCAGTACGACAGGCCTCGACTGGTTCAAGTCCAGCCACAGCAGCGCGCAGGGCGACAGCTGCGTGGAGATCGCCGTCACCGAACAGGCCATCCACGTGAGGGACTCCAAGGACGTGACCCGCCCGCACTTCTTCGTCGGCCGCGACGGATGGACATCGTTCGTGCGGGACGCGGCGCGCGGCTGAGTCCTCCGGGCGGGCCCAGCCTCAGCCGGCATCGGGTCGGGCCTCGTGTCGGGGGCCCTGGCCCGGGGGTGGCGTGAGGGTGGAGGTGTGGTTCTCGCCATCGATCAGCGGGGTCTCCAGAGTGAGCCCGGCCTCTGCCATGCGGTCGTACTCGGCGAGGACCAGACACTTGGTGCGGTACTCGCCGTACTTGGCGATCTCGTTGTTCTTGAGGCCGCCGTTCTCCGCCTGGAAGGACTCCAGGATGTAGTCGGCATCTTCGTGGGAGACGCCGTAGAGGTGGAAGAAGTAGGCGTCCAGTTCTGCGCGGAGTTGGGTGCGGCGGTCCTCTTTCCAGGCGAAGGGGGCGCCTTCATCGCCGAGGCCGATGGCTAGGGGCTCCATTTCCCAAGAGGCGTAGACGAGTTCGCGGGTGCGGAGGGTGAGGAAGCTGGTGTGCCGCGCCATGCTGTCGGGGGACTGGCCTGCTGACTGTACGTCACCGATGCTTCTCTGATAGTTGTTTCAACGGGGTACGGGCGTAGGCCCGTGGCGGTGTCCCTCCGGCACCGCGGGGAGGACGCAGATGAGCGGCACCACTCGGGACGAGGTCCTCACCGTCGAGCAGAAGGCGGTGGACCACGCGTACGACTGCTACACCGCGAAACTCGCCGAGCTGAGCGGCGGTTCGGCGGCCACCGCTTCGGCGAGCGGCAAGGACGGGATCGCCAACCGGGCGCAGGCGGACGCCTGGGCCGAGGCGTACGGAGGGCTCGGGGACGAGGCCCTGGTCTTCGCCCGCGTCGACGCACCGGAAGACCCGGGCGGAGCCGCCCGGCCGTGGTACATCGGGCGTCGAGGCGTGAAGGACAGTGTGAACGACCCGGTGGTCGTGCTGTGGACCAGCCGTCTGGCGAAGGAGTGGATCGACGCCAGGCCCGAGAACCCGGGAGAGGTGGTCCTGCGCCGTCAGCTCCGCTGCGTGCAGCGGGTCGTCGAGAGTTACTTCGACGAGATCGCCCTGGCGGTGCCCGCTACCGAGCCCGCCACCGAGCCCGTCGCCGAGCCCTCGGCCCTGCCCGAGCCCGTCGCCGTACCGGAGCTCGTCGCCGTACCGGAGCCCGTCGCCGTACCCGAACCCGTGGTCGTGCCGGAGCCCGTCGCCGTACCCGAACCCGTGGTCGTGCCGGGGCCCGTCGTCGTACCGGGGCCCAGGCAGGCCGCCGACGGCGACAGCGAGGCGGGGGAGGCGGAGGAGGCCGGCGGGTCCCCCGCCGCGGAGCGCCCGCAGGCTCCCACCCCCGGCGACCTCGCCCGAAGACGGCGCCGGAAACCCCTCCAGCCGGACGACTTCCTGCTGCGCGAACTCCAGCGCTCGCGCAGCGGGCGTATGCGGGACATCGTCGAGACCATCCGCCGTGACCAGATGGACCTGGTCACCGGCTCCCCCTCGGACATCCTCGTCGTGCAGGGCGGCCCCGGCACCGGAAAGTCGGCGGTCGGCCTCCACCGCGTGACCTGGCTCGTCAACAACGAGCACTTCAAGGCCCAGGACATCCTCGTCATCGGCCCCCACCAGCGGTTCCTCGACTACGTCGGCCGGGTTCTCCCCACCCTCGGCACCCGGGACGTCAACGCCGTCCAGCTCGACCGCCTGTGGGAGGGCGAGACCCGCGGCACCGACTCCCCGCAGGCGCGGCTCGTGAAGTCGGACGAGCGCATGGCGGCCGTCCTGCGGCGTCGTGTCGAGCACGACTACCTCCCCGAAGCCCTCGACGACCTCACCGTCGTCCCCGCCTTCGAAGGCGACGAGCCCGCCGTCGTCGTCACCGCGGGGAGCATGACCCTGCGCGTACCGCGGTCCGAGGTCCTCGCCCTCCTCGGACAGGCGCATGGCGGCGACGGGCCGTACCGGGGCCGCCGGGACCGTTTCCGGGGCCTGCTCGTCGACCGCCTCCTCCTGGAACTCGCCGACATCGCGCCCCGGCGCGGACAGGCCGGTACGATCCGCCGCGACCTGGAGCGCAACCGCCGGGTCGAGCGCCTCGTCGAACGCGTCTGGCCGTCACCGGGCCCCCGGGAGGCCCTGCGCAGCCTCTACGACTCGCCCGACCTCCTGCGCGTCTGCGCCGACGGCATCCTCAACGAGGACGAGCAGGCGGCCCTGCTGCGTGCCCGCGCCGCCAGCGCCGACGACGACCCCTGGACGCTCGACGACCACGTCTGCCTCGAAGAGCTACAGGTCCTCATCAGCGGGGCCACGCCGCGGCGGTACGGGCACATCGTCGTCGACGAGGCGCAGGACCTCACCCCCATGCAGGCCCGCGCGCTGCGGCGGCGCTGCGCCGTCAACAGTTCCATGACGGTCCTGGGCGATCTCGCACAGGCGACGGGCCCGCACATCCCGACGAGCTGGGACCGTACCGCCGTACTCCTGTCCGACCACGGGGACTGGCGCGTGGCCGAACTCAACACGAGCTACCGCGTCCCTGCCGAGATCATGGAGTTCGTCGCCCCGCTCGCGCACGCGGTCGCGCCGGCCCTGCCCTATCCGCAGGCCGTGCGGGAGGCGGGCGAGGACGCCGTACGAACGGTGGCGACCGAGCCGTGGAAGCTCCTGGACGACACGGTCGCCCAGGTGACCCGCCTGGTCGGCACCAGCGACGGCAGCACCCTTCGTTCCGTCGCCGTCATCGTCCCCGACGACTCGGACTGGCTGGACGCGATCAGCCGCAGGATCGACGAGGGCGACGACATCCGCGAGCAGAACCGCGAGGCCGTCTCCGTCCTGACCGCCACCCAGGCCAAGGGCATGGAGTACGACCACGTCCTGGTCGTCGAGCCCGCCACCATCGCCGAACGAGGCCCCGCCGGGCTGAGACAGCTCTACGTGGCGCTGACCCGCAGCACCCAGAGCCTCACCGTCCTGCACACCGCCCCGCTCCCGAAGGAGCTCGTCGGCTCCGGTGACGGCGGGGAACCGGTGGCATCCGCCGCCCGGCCGGAGGATACGGCGGGACGGCTTCCCCGGATCGGCACCGATGTCAGGGTCGAGGTCGTGGATCGGGCTCCTGGCGGTCGCTACAAGGTCGAGCCGCTCTCTCCCGAGATCGACCGGCCGCTCGTTCTGACCGTCCGCCACGGATCGGTTCCCCCGCGACGCGGCGACAAGCTGGACTGCTGGGTGTTCGCGAATGAGACGAACCAGACCGTTCTCACCGTCGGCCAGCGGGGCCGGTCGCCCGTCTCCCCGAGGATGGCGGAACGCTACAACGCGGCACTGGACGTGCTCGACGAGCTGATCGAGAGCGACGGCGACGTGCCCGACGCGCGCGGCAGACTCTCCGAGCTGCAAGGGATGGCCAACCGCATCCTCCGGAGGGACCAGGCCGACTGGGTCGATGTGCTCCACCTGTTCGACTCCCCGGACAGGGACAAGCTGGGCGTTCTGCGCGACCTCGCCGCGACGACCAACCGCGCCCTCAAGGAAGGCACCTTGGACACCGGCCGTCTCCAGGAGAACCTGACGGCCTCCGGCTGGACGGAGACCCTGGCCGCAGCACGACGGGCGCTCCGGAGCCGCTACGCCGATGACGTACGGCCGGACTCCGGTGACGCGGAGCCCGCTGACGTACGGCCGGAGTCCGGTGACGCGGAGCCCGCTGACGTACGGCCGGAGTCCGGTGACGCGGAGCCCGCCGGCGTACGGCCGGACTCCAGTGACGCGGAGCCCGTCGCCCCACAGCAGCCCGAGCAGAAGGACGAAGAGCAGATGGCCCTCGCGGAAAGCACCACAGCACCGGCTTCGACCACGAAGGCAGGCTTCCTGCGTGCGCTGGAGGCATCGGCCGAAGCCGACCGGACGTGCAAGAAGCATGAGGCGGTCCGTCATGCCCTGAAGTCGTCCCTGTTCTGGGTCGACCTCCAGCCGACCGACTCGCCGATCGTCGACGTCAGTTGCATCACCGAGCGCGGCCTGTTCCTCTACGAGGCGCTGGGGGCCGGCCGCTCCACGTACGAGGACCTCCGCTCGGGAGCGACCCGCCTGCTGGAGATCAACCACACCCTGCCCGCACGGGCCGACGGCCTCTATCTGGTCCTGCCCGAGCCTCCGGCCGAGGAGTGGTCCGCGGATACCGTCCGCGACATCTTCAACGTCCACGTCATCTGGCGAAGCCCCGAAGGATGGGGCGGACAGGACACGGACATCGCGCTCGGCACCTCCGGGACGTGACCGGTCCGGAGTCAGGGGCCCGGCACGCGCCTGAGCCCGGCGGCGAGCGGGGTGCTCGCCGCCGGGCCGGGGTGCTCGCCGTTCCCCGTCCCCACGGGTGCGGCGAGTGCGGGGCCGATACCGCCATGGTGGCCCCGGTCCGAGGGGGTGGCCGCCGGAGAGAGACGGCCACCGAGGGCTACTTGCTGAGTACGAGTTCGGGGCTGTCCTGGTCCACCTGTGCCGCGGGAGCCGGGTGGTTGCGGGTGATGGCTTCTCCTTCGATGTCGATGCCGGGCAGGATCCGGTCGAGCCATCGGGGCAGGCGCCAGGCGCGGTCGCCGAGGAGGGCGAGGACGGCGGGCACGATGGCCATGCGGACGACGAAGGCGTCGAAGAGGACGGCGATGGCCAGCCCGAAGCCGATCATCTTGATCATGGACTCGCTGGCGCCGACGAATCCGGCGAAGACCGCCATCATGATCAGTGCGGCGGCGACGACGACGCGGGCGCTGGTGCGGAATCCGGAGACGATGGCCTGTGCGGGCCGTTCACCGTGGACGTACGCCTCGCGGATCCGGGAGACGAGGAAGACCTCGTAGTCCATGGCGAGGCCGAACACGATGCCCACCAGGAAGATCGGCATCATGGACATGATCGGGCCGGTCTGTTCGACGCCGAGGAGTTCGGCGCCGTGGCCGTACTGGAAGACGGAGACGACCACGCCGAGCGAGGCCAGTACGGAGAGCAGATAGCCCAGGGCTGCCTTCAGCGGTACGAGGAGGGAGCGGAAGACCAGGAGGAGCAGGACGATCGCGAGGCCGACCACGACGATCAGGTAGGGCACCAGCGCGTCCTGGAACCTCTTCGCGACGTCGATGTTCATCGCGGTGCTGCCGGTGACCTCGTAGGTGGCGCCGGACTGCTCCTCGATGCCGGAGCGTTCGGCGCGGATGGTCTTGACCAGGTCGATCGTCTTGGAGTCGGTGGGGCTGGTGGCGGGGGTGGCGGAGAGGATCGCCGCGTCGCGGGCCTCGTTGAACTGCGCGGGGGAGACGGAGACAACGCCCGGGGTGTCCGCGATGCGCTTGCTGATCACGGTGGCGGCGGCCTGGGGGTCGTCGGCGCCCTTGGTGTCCACGACGATGGTCAGGGGGCCGTTGAAGCCGGGGCCGAAGCCGTCGGCGAGGGCGTCGTAGGCGCGGCGTTCGGTGGTGGAGGTGGGCTTGGCCTCGTCGCCGGGCATGCCCAGTTGGAGGTCGGCGGCCGGTACGGCGAGTACGCCCAGGCCCACGACGCCGAGCAGCAGCACGGGCAGGGGGTGGCGGATGACCAGGCGTGCCCAGCGGCTGCCGCCGTTCTCCGCGTTGCCCGCGCTGTCCTTCTTCGTGCGGCGGGGCGTGCGGCCCTTGCGGATACGGCGTGCGAGGACGGCGTCGGGCCAGAAGCCCAGCAGGGCGGGGACCAGGGTGAGGCAGATGAGGACGGCGACGAGGACGGCGCCGGCCGCGGTGAGGCCCATTTTGGTGAGCATCGGGATGCCGACCACCGACAGTCCGGCCAGTGCGATGACAACGGTCAGGCCGGCGAAGACCACGGCGGATCCGGCGGTGCCGACGGCCATTCCCGCGGCTTCCCTCGGCGCGCGGCCCTTTCCGCGTTCCTCGCGGTAGCGGGAGACGACGAACAGGGCGTAGTCGATGCCGCAGGCCAGGCCCAGCATGGAGGCGAGGGTTCCGCTGGTCAGGGAGAGTCCGAAGGTGCTGCCCAGGGCGATGATGGCGGTCATGCTGACGGCGACGCCGATGATCGCGGTCAGCAGCGGCAGCCCGGCCGCGGCCATGGAGCCGAAGGTGATCAGCAGGACGACCGCGGCGACCGCGATGCCGATCATCTCGGCGGAGCCGCCGGCGGCGGGCTGTGTGGCCAGGGCGTCTCCGCCGATCTCGACGGTCAGGCCCGCGTCGCGGGCCTGGTCGACGGCGCGTTCGAGGTGTTCCTTGCCGGCGTCGGTCAGGTCGGCGGCCGGGGTTTTGAAGGAGACGGTGGCGTAGGCGGTGGTGCCGTCCTCGCTGACCGCCTTCGCCTGGAAGGGGTTGACCGCGCCGGCCACCTGCGGGCCGTCCGCGGCCTCGGCGACCAGGTCGTCGATCACGGCCTTGTTGTCGGCGGCGGTCACCTTCTCACCGCCCGGCGCGATGAACACGATGCGGGCGCTCGCCCCGTCGGCGGCCGAGCCGGGGAAGCGCTCGTCCAGGAGGTCGAACGCCTTCTGGGACTCGATGCCCGGCATGGCGAACCCGTCATCGGGAGAGGCCGGGGCCTTCATGGCCGCGAAGCCGACAGCGCCCAGGACGGCTATCCACAGGAAGGTGACGCACCATCGCCACCGGAAAGAGATGCGGCCCAGGTGAAACAGGAAAGTTGCCATGGCGGTGAGAAAGCCTCCACATCGGCGGTGCAAGACAGGGGAAGAGAGGCTTTCTCCGTCGGGGAACATGTCCGCGTCGGCCGGGGATCCGGCCGCGGTGTGCCTCATTGACCTCCACGATCCCGTCCGGCGGACGCCGCCACGAGGGAGCACCCTCCCGAACCCGTGGTGTAGCCGGCTACACCACACCGCGAGCACCACCCCACGAGCTCTGAATCGCGGTGCCCTCTGGAACGCGGTGCCCTCTGGAACGTGGTGTCACTCCGGCGACCGTGACTCACATATGCGAGCCGGGAGCGGGTGAGAGGTACGATCGCGAGGTGAACGCAGGACCGCGTACGACGACGAGGGACATCGCACGGGCCGCCGTGCGGTCGGAGCTGGCTCAGGTGGCCTACGGCCTGATCCGCCGCGAGGGCTTCGAGCAGGTGACCGTCAACGACCTCGCCGCGGCGGCGGGAGTGTCCCGTAGCACCTTCCTGCGGTACTTCGGCACCAAGGAGGACGCCGTCCTCGGCGCCGTCGAGGCCCAGGGCGAACAGCTCGCCGACGCCCTGCGCGCCCGCCCGGCCGACGAGGACGACTGGACGGCGCTACGGCGCTCACTGGACGCCCTCGTCACGCCCTACCGGCAGGACCCGGCCGAGGCGCTCGCCACGGCCCGTCTCATCATGGGCACCCCGGCCCTCTGCTCGCGGCAGCGGGAGAAACAGCACAAGTGGCGCCCGGCGCTGCTCCAGGCCCTCACCGAGCGCACCGACCCGCCACGGCCCGAGACGCTGGCGCTGTCGGTGAAGGCCGGCGCGGCGCTGGAGTGCCTGAACATCGCCGTGGACCACTGGATCGCGTCCGACGGCCGCCAGGACCTCGTCGGTCTCCTGGACGAAGCCTTCGCCACGCTCACGCTCGCCGGGTGACACCGGGCGCCCGGTGGCCGGTGGCCGGTGGTCGTCCACGCGCGCGTTCAGGGGTTCAGCACGGTGCCGGCGAAGTCCAGCGCCAGGTCCTGGGTGTGCTGGACGGGGAGCGGGGGGTCTTCGAACCAGTCGTCGGTGGCCTCCGGGTGCGGCCCCACGACGGCGACCCGGCCCGCGCCGTACGACGTGACGAGCGCGGCGACCCGGTCGTTCGTGTACGTGGCGAGGACCGTCGTGTCCGCGTCGGAACCGAGTGAGAAGTACGGGCCGTCCTGGAAGAAGACGGTACGGGGCCGCCCGCGCCACTCGACCTCGACCAGGGTGTTCTCCTCGTCGTGGACCGTGGCGCCCTCTGTGCGGATGTACTGGCCGACCTCGCCGGAGAGCAGACCGAACCCCTCGTCCTGCCCGGCCAGATAGCCGCCGAGACAGAACCCCAGGTAACAGCCGCCGTGTCTGACGAAGTGACGGATCGCCTTCTTGTGCTGCTTGAGATCCTGGTACGCGGGCGTCAGGTCACCGCCTCCGGGCTGCGCGTACAGCCGGGCCCGCGCCAGCGCGTCCTTGGACAGGGGGAGTTCTCCCTGCGGTCCGACGGCGCGGACGTCCAGCCCCCAGGGGCCGTCGGCGAGCAGCTTGATCACCGTGTCGGCGCAGTCCATGTCCTCCTGGGTGGGGCCCCGGTGGACGAGCGCCAGCGGGCGCGTCCCGGTGGACCGGGCGTCGGACGGCGCGGACGGGCGGGGAACGCCGAGGGTATGGCGCACGGAATCGAGAATTCCGGTGGACTTCATGGTTCCTCACCAAGGTGTCGTGCGCGGGTTCCCCGTACCGGTCCCCGCCTCGTACGGCGCGCGCCCACCGGGTGCCGGGGACGGGGCCCCGAGGCGGAGCCCCGCCCCCGGACGCGGAGCGGCGACGGTGTGCCCGCTCAGCCGTGACGCGCGGGGGCGACGGCCGTACAGGTGGGGATGCCGGGGCTGAGGATGTCCGCGCGATCGGCGCCGACCACCCCGGTGTGGTCCACCGCCGCCCGCCCGGCGGCGTTCCCGGCGTCGTCGCCGCCCGCCGATGCCGCGTCGGCTCCAGTGGCGGAGAGAGCCGGAGCGCCGAGAACGTCCGGGGCCCGGACAGTGCCGCGCGGTCCATCCATGGTGTTCCTCATCTCCGTGAGGCAGTGGGAACCCCTTTATGGCAGCCGCGCCGCGTCCGGCGCGACAGTCCACCGAGAGGGAACGTTCTTCCCTCACCCGTATGCCGTCGGCTCCCGCCGCACGAGGCGGGAGCGCCGCGCCTGAGAGCCCCGCGCCCGACCCCCGCGCCTCAGAGGGACGTCGCGGTGCGCGCCACCGCGGCCTGAGCCGAGAAGGCCGAGCGGGCGGCCTCCACGGCGGCGGCCGAGAGATAGAGGGTGAGCGACTGTTCGTACCGCACGAGTTTCGTCCCCACCCAGTGGAAGGGGTTCTCAGGACCCTCGTCGGGTGAGGTCTCGGCGCACTGGGCGACCAGGCGCTCGACCCGTCGGAACAGGCCAGGTGAGAGGGCGGCGCGCAGCCGGCCGGTGATGTCCTCCCTGCCCGGCGCGTACCGGTTGCTGGGGAGGTACAGCGTGGCGTCGTCGGGGCGGCCCGGCCGGTGCGAGGTCATGCTCCAGCACAGGGTCGGACGCAGTCCGGCACCGGTGAGCGCGGCCGATCCGTCGACGGCCATGCGCTCGACGAAGTCCGCCGCCGCGTGGCCCGCCGTGTCCGACAACGCGGAAGCGCGCGCCGCGAGTTCGGCGGCGGAGCGCTCGTGCACCGTGGTGTAGAACTTGACCCGCGCGTCGGAGGAGTCCTGAAGGTCGAGGGCGAATATCGCCGGCATCAGGGCGGCGACGCCCGCCGGGTCGTGGCGCCGGACCCAGTCCCACGCGGGGCCGTGGCCCAACCGGCGCAGGGCCTCGCCGATCAGCTCCTGGTGGTGTCCGGGGCCGGCCGCGAAGGTGTCGAAGTAGACCTTGGCCCGGGCGACGCCCTCCGCCCCTGCGGACGCCGCCAGACACATCCCCAGCGTCGCCCGCTCGTCGCGGGGCCGGAAGAGGTCGCCGAGATCCCGGGCACGGGCGAGGTGGGCCACGCCTCGCCGTTCGAGTTCCGCGAGAGTCCGCCGGCCCTCCTCCCAGCTCGCCTCCGCGGTCGAGGGGCCCGCCGCGGCCAGCGGCCGGTAGAAGAGCCGGACATCGACGCGGTCGCCGCTCAGCACCAGCGAGTACTCGAACGGGGCGGGCGCGACGGGCTGTCCGGGCTCGGCGGGGCCGCGCGTGTTGCGGTGGCCCCAGTCGCCGAAGAGCACCGAGACGTTCTCCTCGGCCGACGCGTCGAAGGCGGGGCCCAGTCCGAGGACCTGGCCGAGGTGTCTCAGGCCGCCGACCGCCAGTTCGGCGTAGCCGGGCAGACTGCGGGCGGCCGGGGTCATGAGGTGGCCACGTGCGCCGGCAGGTAGGGCTCGACATCGATCCCCGGGTACATCTCCGCCAGGTGCTTGATGGTCTCCTCGGTCCAGTAGCCGTCGCCGGGAGGCGGGAAGCCCAGCAGATGACGCTGGCGCGGTTCCAGCTCGGTCATCAGGTCGCGGAAAGTCCCCCAGTTGGGGTGCGCGGGCCGCAGCGACCACAGGTGCTTGTCCGTCCAACGGGCCTGCGCACCATGGATGTTGAAGAACAGGGCGAGGCGGCGGCCGAGGCGCTCGTGGTAGGCGGAGCCCCGGTGGACGATGTCCCCCACGAACAGCAGCAGGGAGCCCTTGCCTGCCACGACGGGACGCTCCCGCTCGTAGAGCTCGGGGTACGACTCCTTGCTGTAGGCGCCCGTCCCTTCCGGGGTGAGCAGCGGAAGGCCGAGGTGCGCGGCGCGGTCCACGACATAGGTCGGCGCGGTGTCCTCCGTCACGTCGCTCAGGTAGAGGATGCCGTACACCCGCTGGTAGACGCCGTCGGCGCGGGGATGCACCAGGCTGCTCGCCGCCCACGCGTCGTTGTGCAGCTTCTGGTCGAGGCTCTCGCCGTACGCCGTCCCGTACTTGGCCTGGATGAACGCGCTGGTCATCCGGAGGTCCGAAGTGCCCAGCAACTCCTCCACGACATCGGTCACCCTGGGGTCGAGGGGGTGCCGGTTCAGGGCGTTGCTGGTGAGGGGGAACGGCACCGCGTGCTTGAGGGCCGCGACGTCGTCGGCGGTGCGGTCGCCGGACTCGGGGTCGGGGAAGTACGTTCCGATCGCCTCGACGGCCTCGGACAGGGCGTCCCCCGTCAGGAAGTCGGGGACGAGCGCGTATCCCTTGGCCGCCAGTTCCGCCGCGATGCTCTTGGGGTCCATCGTTACTTTCCCCTCCCGTTGGGGTGGTTCGCTCGGCTCGGCCGCTTGCGCGGGCACGAGATGACGATGTTCTTCTGGAAGGCGTCCAGCCGCATCGATTCGCCGACCGGCCGCCCGTCGACCTCGATCCAGGCATGGGCGGCGAAGGGCATGAGGCTGACGCCGGACACCCAGTCGGGCCAGCGGCCCCGCAGCCGGGCCAGGACCGCCGCCGCGACCGACCGCTCCAGGCAGTACTGACCGGCGGCCCGGCGGCTGACCGAGACGATGTCGCCGCGCGCCCGCAGGGCTTCGGCCCGGGTGGCGGGCCGGGCGCCGCGGCTCAGCCGCCGCAGCGCCCGCTCCATCGCGTACGGGCTCAGGGTGATGAGGACGCGGCCGGCCGCGACGGCCAGCAGCGGGAGCGGACGTCTGTGGAGGGGCAGCGGGGCCCGCGGCTCCAGCGTCATGGGCAGTGACATGTCAGACCAGCACTCCCGTGTCCCGCATCGTGGCGATCAGCTTCTCGACGTCGTCCGGGATCCGGTCCGCCGCCTTCGGATACCGGTCCTGGAGCGTGCTCACGACATCCGCCGTGGACCGTCCGGCGGAGAGCATCTCGAAGACCGAGACCGCCAGTGGATTGAGCCGGAAGTACGTGCCGGACCTCTTGTCCAGGAGTACGGCCGCGTCCTCGTCCTTGGTGAGGACCACATGGGGAGAGATGCTCAGCATGGGAAAGCCAGCCGTCCGTTCGTGAGGGGACCGTCCGGCCGGGCGGCCGGCGTGTCGGCCGCCACCGGCCGCGCAGCCGTCGCGCTTTCGGCGACGGCCCGCATCCAGGTCTCCGCGGCGACGGTGAGTTCCAGGGCGTTCGTCTCGTACTCCGGGCGCATGGTGTCCCGGATGGTCGACCGGAGCCGGTCGATGTCCACCAGGCCGTGCTCCGCGAGCAGCGAGTCCTCGAAGAGACCGGCGAGGGCCTTGCGGTTGCGCGCCAGTCCGCGGTGTACGGACATGCTGAACTCGCCCTTGGTGGAGCGGGAGAGGGCCGACTTCGACGCGTCCACCCGCATCGCGGCCTTGAGCGCGGGCTTGAAGCCCTGGCCCGGCCGCGCCTCCGCGCGGGAGATCGCCAGCGCGGCTTCGAGCACCTTGTCATCCATGTACGGAAGGGACAGCAGGATGCCCTGGTGCTGCATGAGCGCGCGCAGCGGGCCGAGCCGCTGACCGCCGATGCGCTGACCGGCGACGCAGGTGTGCACCGAGCGGGTGGGCGCCTGCGGGGCGCGTCCGGAGTCACCGGCGTGGGCCAGGGCACGGATCGCGTCGACGCCCGCGGCCGTGGACCAGGGCGTCACCCGCAGCTCGGGACCCCAGTTGACGGTCGGGCCGATGGTGTCCGGGCGCGGCAGGTGCAGGCTGCGCAACTGCTCCTCGAACCAGCCCACGTACGACTGCTGCCGCGCCAGCGCGCGCAGTACGGTCGGCAGGCTCCAGCGGCGCAGCCGGGCGAGGTCGCGGATGCCCCGGACCGCTCCGAGCGGGGATGTCGCGTACAGGTCGCTGAAGTAGGAGGGCGCCACCGTGAACAGTTCGTCCCCGCCGAAGCCGCCGACGTGCACGGTGGCCCCGGTGGCCGCGAAGATCCGGGACATGGCGATCTTCCGTGCGCGGTTGCGGATCAGTGTGTACGGCTCGCCGAGTCCGTACGGCACCGACCGGACCAGCCCTTCGTCAGGGTGCCAGATGCCGTCGTACGGGCCGGGGATGTCCTCGGGGCGCAGGACCGTCAGGTCCCGGCCCATCTCCTTGGCGGCGATGGCCGCCCAGTGGGCGTCGTCGTGGTTCGGGTCGATGGTCTGCTCGACGAAGGACCGGAAGCGCGCGCCCTGTTCGGCCATCAGGAAGCAGAGTGACGTCGAGTCCATACCGCCGGACAGGTCCGCCGACAGGCCGTCCGCCGTGGCGACCCTGACGGCCACCGCCTCGTCCAGCGCGGCCCGCAGGCGCGGGGCGCCCTCGCTGATCGGCAGGTCCGAGGGCGGCGGCGTCCACCAGTTGGTGAGTTCGATGCCCTCGCCGGTCACGCGGAGACGCTGGTCGGCGGGGAGCCGCCGTACCCCGGTCCAGTAGGTGCCCTCGGTCAGTCCGTGGTCGAATCCGGGGTGGAGCATGCCCCAGGCCACCATCTCGATCCGCGGGGTGCCGCCGGCCAGCCGGGCCAGGAGCTCCACCGAGTCGGACACCGCGTACGCGTGGGTGTCCTCCCGCCGGGCGTAGCACACCTGGCGCAGGCCGGACGCGCTTCCCTGGACGTACAGGGAGCGGCCGTCCGTGTACAGGATGTGGAAGCTGCCCGGGAGGTCGTGTGCCGCGGCCATGAGGCCGCCGGCGTCGTCGTACCGGTCGAGAAGACGTGCCAGACGTCCCGCTTCGGCATCCGTCTCGCCGAAGAGCGCGAGACGTCTGGCACCGGCTTCCGCAACGATCAGCCGGGAATGCGAGACGTCGGCGACGACCCACGTCCGGCCTGACGCGTAGGTCAGTGTTGCGGTGTCATCGGCCGTTCCTGGGAAACCCGGAAATGCGCCTTCGACGTTTTCTGGGAAAGCGACGAACCACGACGCACCCAACGGTCTCCCCCTTCATGACCGAATGACATGTGCGGTTATCAGATGATGGCTACGCCTTCGCCATCGTTGCTGGCCCAGCCGTACCACATGGTGAGTTCGGAGAACTCGCCGACGGGCAGCATCTCGGGCGCCTCGTATTCAACGATCTCGTTCTCGATCATTTTCTCACTCCTTTACTCGAAGGGCGATGGAAACCCTAACCACGGCCCCGTGGGCGAAGCAAGGAATTTTCCACGGGATAGCCGTTCAGGTGAGGCTGAAATTGACTGGTTTGAAATCAGGGGAACCGAAAGCGGAATATATGGTTCGGTTAATGAAAAAAATGTGGTGACCGCCCTCCTGTGAGGCGGTCACCATGTGGTTCGGGGCGCCGACGCCGGCGTCGCGGGTCCGTGTTCGATTTCAGAGAGGTCAGTGAACGGACGTCGTGCTGGGGTGCCGGGACGGTGTTCCGGCACCGTCGGCCGCCGACGGTTGGCGTGAAGCCGACGCTGTGAGCGCGAGATGTACCTGTAGCGCGCCGGTCCACACGAGTGCCGAACCCAGGAGATGGAGCGTCACCGCCGGCGCGGGCAGGCCCGTCAGCGACTGCACCAGTCCGACCGCGCCCTGCGCCACCACGGCCGCGAGGAAGAACACCGTCGTGCGGCGGGCCCCGGCGAAGCCGTCCCGGGGCAGGGCGTACAGCAGGAAGCCCGCGATCCCCACGACCGCGGCGGCCAGCAACCCGTGGACGGTCGTCACCAGCGCCCAGTCCAGGGGCATCCGGGGCACGTCGGAGGAGTCGCCCGCGTGCGGTCCCGACCCGGTGGCGAGAGTGCCCACCACCAGCAGAAGCGCGTTCACGGCGAGCAGGGCGACCGAGGCGGTACGGCAGGACGGCGGCAACGCGGCAGGCGGCGGCCCGGCCCCGTCGGCCTCCTCGACGTGCCGGGCATGGTGCCAGGTGATCACCGCCGCGGTGAGGAGCAGCATCGCGGCGAGAAAGTGCGCGGCGACGATGTACGGGCTCAGCCGCATCCAGACGGTGACGCCTCCGACCACCGCGTTCAGCACGACGACCCAGAACTGGGCCCAGGCGCCGCGCAGCACCGCCGGCACCGGGGTGCGCTGGAGCCGGGCCGCGATGATGACCCAGCCCACGAAGGCGCACAGGACACCGGTGAGCAGCCGGTTGCCGAACTCGATGACACCGTGCAGTCCCATCTCCGCCGTGGGGGCCAGCGTGCTCCCCGTGCACGTCGGCCACTCCGGGCAGCCCAGGCCGGAGCCCGTGACACGGACGATGCCGCCGGTGACGACGATGGCGATGGCGGCCACCACCGACGTCAGCGCCGCCCGCCGGACGCTGCGCGGGCCGAGCGAGTAGCGGCCGGCCAGCCAGGAGAGAGGGGTCTGCACGAGGGTCCCTTTCCGTGTTCCGGTGCTTCGGGGCGCCAGAGTACGGGGTGGGCCCCGGCGGGCGGGCCGTTCCGGACAGGGGGCACGCAGCCGGCCGGCGGGCCCCGCCGTCACCGCCCCGGAGACGTCACTTCCCCTCCGGGGACGGCCATTCCGGGGACTTCCGCCGCGACGAGATCGGCCGGGAGCCGGAAGACCAGAGAGCCGAAGAGGAAGCCGGCCCCGATCGCGCCGAGCACGATGACGTCGCCGCGCCGGGCCCGGCCCTCATGGGCCAGCCGCCACAACGCCGTCAACGGTGAGGCGGCCGCGGTGTTGCCCAGGGTGTCGGCGGTGACGGGGACACGGTCGGGCTCGGCGCCCGCCATGCGCCCGATGTGCCGTACCAGCTTGGCGTTGGCCTGGTGGACGGCGAAGCCGCTCACCTCGTCCACCGTGACCCCGGCCAGCGAGAGCGCCTCGCTCAGCGACTTCGGCACCCGGGTCATCGCCTCCCGCAGCACCACGTTGCCGTCCATGAAGATGTACGGCGAGCGGGGGGTCTCCGTCGTCGACGTCGGCACCTCCTGGTCGATCCGCCAGGCCGTCGCCATCCGGACGCCGTCCGAGTGGACATGGCCGAGGTCGTAACTGAGCAGGCCGTCCGCGCCGTCCGTCCTGTGGAGCACCACGGCCCCCGCCGCGTCTCCGAAGAAGATCCGCGTGAGGCGGTCCGCCGGGTCGGTGATGCCGGAGCCCCGCTCGGCGCAGACGACCAGCGCGGTCTCCAGCCCCGGTTCCTGGAGGAGGCAGGAGGCCGTGTACATCCCGTACGCCGACGAGGCGCACGCGTGCTGCGTCAGGTCGAGGATCCGCGGGGTCTCTATGCCGAGGCGTTCGGCGAGGCTCACCCCCAGGGACGGCATGATCCAGTCAGGGCTCGTGCACGCGACCACCAGGACGTCGATGGAGCGGGGACCGACACCGGCCGCCGCCATGGCCTTCGCGGCCGACTCGACCGCGAGGTCGAGAACGGTCTCGTGGGATTCGAGGAACCGGCGTTCCCGGATTCCTGTTTTCTCCTCGATCCATTCCGGCGTGGTGTCCAGGGTTTCGCACAGTTCCGCGTTCGTGACGACTTTCCCGGGTAACGCCAGCGCGACGCTGCGCGGACTGACGGGAGCGAGTTCCCACTTGGGCATGACGAAGTCTCCTCGGTGCCGGATTCAGGGTCTTCGGGGTGGTGCGGCGCCTATTTCTCCTCGAACGCCATGCGTACGGAACTCCTCAGGTACGGGCTCGGCGTGGGGCGCTTGTCCAGCGTGATGCCGAACCACTTCTCGTACGCGTCCAGCACCGCGGCGTCGTCGGCGAGTTTCTCCGTCGCGGTCTCCTTTCCGCGGGTGACGGACAGCACGTCGTCCTTGAGCATGACCCAGCCCTCCTCGGTCGGAAGGGAGCAGAACATGTTCTGGAGGAGCATCGAGTCGGGGCTGGTCCGGTACCAGTGGATCACCTGGTCGAAGTCGGACAGGGACGTCGGATCGTCGTAGACGCGGTACTGCGGTTTTCCGTCACGGAGGACGTCGGTGGCGCGCTCGTCGACCTTCCGCACGGAGAACACACCGTGCGGATCGTCCTGTGCCTCCGGAGTGTCCAGGGGGATCGGATACCTGGCGCCCTTGCCGAACCCGACATCGACGAGCCAGCACCGCCCCCCGATGTCCGCCGTGAGCGTCATGTGGTTGTACGGGTCGCGCAGCCGGCCGCCGATCCAGACGCGCGCGTGCCGGAGGCGCACGGTGAAGCCCAAGGCCTCCAGAAGGAAGAAGAAGGCGCTGTTGAGTTCGCCGCAGGCGCCGCCGCGGCGCCGGTGCACGATCTTCTCGACGATCCGCTCGTCCTTGTAGTGGATCTCCTTGCCGAGGTGGTAGTCGAGGCTTTCGAAGGGCACCGACAGCACATGCCGCTCATGGAGGTGGCGCAGCGCGGCAAGGTCGGGCCGTTCCGGCCGCCCGGCCGAGATACGTCGCAGATAGGCGGCCGTCATCACTTCGTCCAGCATGCCGTTTCCCCTGTTGGTGTGGGATGTCACTCGCCGTCGAACGAGAAGCGGGGCGCGTCGTGCGTGCTCGGGGTCGGTACGGGACGCCGCTCCAGCCTCATCCCGAACCACCGCTCGTACGCGTCCAGCACCGCCGCGTCGTCCGTGAGCTTCTCGGTCCGCTTCCCGTCCTCGGAGACGACGGTCAGCAGGTCGTCCCGCAGGATGACCCAGCCGTTCTCCAGGGGCATCGAGCAGACGAGGGTCCGCAGGAACGGGGAGTGCGGGCTGGTCCGGTACCACCACATCGTCTGGCGGAAGTCGGGCAGCTCCACCGGCTCCTCGTAGAGGATGTACTGCGGTGTCCCGTTGCGGAGCACCTCGACGGACCGCCGGTCCGGACGCCGCGTGGTGAACTCGCCGTGCGGATCCGGCTGCGGCTCGTCGGAGTCCAGCAGCAGGGGGCGGCGGCTGCTCTTGCCGAACCCGATGTCGGCGATCCACCGGGCGCCGTCGACGGCCACCGTCATGACCACGTGGTGGTACGGGGCGGTGATGCCGCCCCCCGGGATGTGGACGCGGCCCTGGTGCAGGGTCACATCGAACCCCAGGGACGCGAGCAGCAGGTAGAAGCCGGTGTTGATCTCACCGCACAGACCGCCGCGCCGCTGGTGGACGATCTTGTCGACGGCCCGTTCGTCCATCCGGATGTCGGCGCCGCGGTGGTAGTCGAGGTTGTCGAAGGGCACCGACAGCACATGCCGTTCGTGCAGGTGGCGCAGCGCCTCGGCATCAAGGCGTACCGGGTGGTCGGCCGAGATGCGTTCCAGGTAGGCGGAGACCGTTTTCTTGTCCAGCACGGTGTCTCATACGTCCTTTCCGTCGAATCGCGGGAGGAACCGCGGGAAGAGGGCCTCGGCATTGGCGTGCTCCAGCCGCCGCCGTTCCCCGGCGCTGAACTTCCCGTGGCCGATGACGTGGTGGCCGGTGTCGAGCGTGTAGTGCTCGGGCATGAGCGGGAAGTCCGAGCCGACCAGGATCCGGTCCGCGGGGGCGAAGGACCGCAGCGCCGCCAGGGCGTGCGGGTCACCCGCCATGGCGATGTCGACGTAGAGCCGCCGCAGTGAGGCGACGGGGTCCGCGGGCAGCCGGTCCGCGAGGGGCGCGCTGATCAGTCCGCCGCAGGCGAGCCGGCCGGCGTAGAAGGGGACGCCTCCACCGCCGTGCGGCAGGATCACCGGCAGGTCGGGGAACCTCTCCAGCGTCTGGTTGTAGAGGAGCTGGGCGGCCACCCGTACCGACTCGAAGGGGAACTCGTACAGCGAGGCCGGCAGGCCGAAGTCCGGCTGACCGGTCGACGGGGGAACCGTCGGGTGGACGAACAGCGGGGTGCGCCGGCGGTCCGCCGCGGCGAACAGCGGGTCCATCGAGCGGTCGCCCACGTACAGACCGGCGTAGTTGCTGATGAGTCCCACGCCGTCCAGTCCGAGCGTGTCGATCGCGTACGCGAACTCGTCCATGACGCGGTCCGGATGGGGGAAGGGGAGCGTGGCGAAGGCGCCGAAACGACCGGGGTGCGCGGCGACCAGCTCGGCCAGGTACTCGTTCACCCGGCGGGCGAACCGTGCGGCCGGCTCCGGTTCCAGGGTCGCCGGCACCCCCGGCCAGACGCTCACCACGGCGGCGCGGATGCCGTGCCGGTCCATCATGGCCAGGCTGCCGCGCGCGCTCCAGGTCGGCCGGTCGACGCCGGGAAGAATGGTCGCGACGCCCATCCGGGCCAGCTCGTCGAGATAGAAGTCCGGCAGGATGTGGTGGTGTACGTCGATGGCGCGCGACCACGGCCTTTCGGTGGGCGCTGTCTGCTCACTGTCCGGCATCGATCGTCCTCGGGTCGGATCAGGGGCCAGGGGCCGGGGCGGTCCGGGGGAGTCGCGCTGGGCGCGCGGCGGAGGGTGCGTGGGTCAGGCCCGGGTGGTGCCCGGAGGGTTGCTGATCAGGCACCTCCAGACGCCGTCGTCGCCCCGGCGGAGGATGTCCGCGGCCGTGCCCTCGACGCGCTGGTGCGTTCCGTCGGGACCGGTGCCCTCGTGCACGTAGTCGCAGATCAGCAGCGCCGTGTCGCCGACCGTGTAGATGTGCCGTACCGACAGCTTGACCGGGAGACGGTCCGGCAGCGTCGCCTCGGCTGACTTCCACATCTCCTCACCCGTCTGGTACTGGCCCGGAGCGAGAACACGCATGGCGTTCGGTGCGAAAAGCTGCTGGATGGCCTCAAGACGGCCCGAGTTGAAGGCCTGCTCGAATGCCGTCGAAAGCTGATCGGGTTCGGTGGGAAGAGTGACCTGTTCGTCCGTGGAATTCGACATGGGAACAGAACAGTGCACCGCCACAGGGCACTCAACCCGCCACCGGCCAGTCTGTCAGGTCCGGTCCGTGCCGGAATTCGGGCCGGGGCGAGCCGCTCGCGGACCTGACGAACTCTCCGGCGCGGGCCTGGGCAGCGTACGTACGGGACCGTGAGGATGACGCCTCGTACCCGGGGATGTCACATTCCCCGCAATGACGAATGGCGAGGAGTCTTCCATGGTCAAGGTGGCCATCATCTTCCATTCCCGGAGCGGCAACATCTTTCGGCTGGCCACCGCGGCGGCCGCCGCGGTGGAAAAGGCGGGTGCCGAACCGAAGCTGTTCAAGGTTCCCGAACTCCCGGACCCGATGGTGCTGGACAAGGAGGCCTACGCCGAACTGGAGACCACCACCCGCGACATCCCGGTGGCCACGCTGGACGACCTGGTGGCGGCGGACGCGATCATGATGGGCACGCCCGTCCACTTCGGTCTGCCGGCTCCTGAGATCCTGAAGTTCGTCGACAACTCGGGCCCGGTGGCCATTCCGGGGAAGCTGGCGAACAAGGTCGCGACCGTGTTCGCCTCGGGGTCCGCGGCGCACGCCGGGCAGCAGACGGCGATCATCGCCCTCCACAACGTGCTGTGCCACTGGGGCTGCCTCATCGTCCCCAACGGGTCGAGCGTCGAGATCCTGGCGTCGGAGCACAACGGATCGCCGTACGGCACGTGCAGCATCTCGCGGCACGCGCCGGACAACGTCCACGAGGACAACCTGAGGGCGATCGAGTACCAGGCCCTGCGTCTGGTGGAGGTGGCCACGGCCTATCGGACCGGGCTCCAGCAGCAGGAGTCCGCCATCGACTTCGTCACCTTCGACTTCCTCATGAAGAAGTTCCCCCGCATCTCCGTGGACTGACCAGAAGAGGATCCGCCGGCGAGCCGCCGGAGCAGCGACACGGCGCACCCGCGGCACTCCGGTGCCGCGGGTGCGCGGCATGTCGGCGGACACCTCCCGCCCCTCTGTCCCCGGTACCCCCGTGGTACTTTGATCCGGCACTAGACCAACGTTCGAGTGCTCGATCGATGTCCGCCTCGGGGTCGTCTTCGGAGGCGACGGACGGGGACCGGTGGGGGGCCGGGAGGGCATCCCCACAGCCGCACCAATGTCGTCCCGCACAGGAGGAACACGTGAAACTGGTCATCTTCGGCGCGAACGGCCCGACGGGCCGGTTGACCACGGAACAGGCGCTCGCCGAGGGCCACGAGGTCACCGCCGTGACCCGTCGGCCCGACGCGTTCCCGCTGAGCGGCGCCCGGTTAAGCGTGGTCAAGGCGGACATCCTGAGCCCCGACGAGGCGCACAGCGCGGTGGCCGGCCATGACGCGGTGATCTCCACCGTCGGCGTCCCGTACACGAAGGAGCCGGTGACCGTCTATTCGGAGGGCACCGCGAACGTCATCAAGTCGATGAACGCGCACGGCATCCGGCGCCTGGTCTGCGTCAGCTCGATCGGGGCGAACTACGAGGACGCGCCCGGCGAGGCGTTCGTCTTCCGCAAGGTGATCGTGCCGATCCTGCTCAAGATGGGCCGTCCCCTCTACGAGGACACGAGCCGCATGGAGGAGATCGTGAGCGCCAGCGGCCTGGACTGGACGGTCGTCCGCCCCGCCGGCCTCTTCGACGCCACGACCACCACCGACTACATCGTCAGCAAGACCCGCCACCCCGGCTGGTTCACCTCACGCAAGGACCTCGCGGACTCGCTGGTGCGTGAGGCGGTCGACAACCTCAACGTCGACTCCCGCGTCGAGGTCATCACGACCAAGGGCGTGCCCAGTTACTTCCAGGTCTTCGCCAAGGAGGCGCTGCACATCGGCAAGAAGTGAGCCGAGCCGAACGACACCGAAGGCGGCACCACCGGAGGACGGGTGGTGCCGCCTTCGTACGGGTCCGGCGGTCAGCCGGCGCGCATCAGCGTCATCCCCATGGACATGCCGCCGCCGAACGCCGCCAGCAGTGTCAGGTCACCCGGGGCCACGGCGCCCGAACGGGCCAGGTGGTCCAGGGTGATGGGGACCGAGGCCGCGCCGGTGTTGCCGTACCGCGAAACCGTGGTGGCCATGCGTGCGGCGGGGATGCCCAGCCGTTCCGACAGGCTCTCCAGGAGTCGCCCGTTGGCCTGGTGCGGCACGAAGTGCGCGATGTCGTCCTGGCTCACCCCGTTGTCCTTGAGGAACGTCTCGACACCGGGGACCACTTGGGTCTCGACGAACTCGGTGACCCCCCGGCCGTTCATCGAGAAGTACTGCGCCCCCTCGCGGAGCGTCTCCTCCGTCGTCGGCATACGGCTGCCTCCGCCGGGTACGCCGATCAGCTCGCGGGCGGAGGCGAAGCTGGCCAGGCGGGAGGAGAGCAGCCGCTGCCGGCCGCCCGGGCCCAGCACGACGGCACCGGCGCCGTCCCCGAACAGCACGATCGTGCGGCGGTCCGCGGGCGAGAGGATGCGTGAGTACACGTCGGCGCCGATGACCAGGGCGTGGTCGGAGGACGAGCCGGCGAGCATCCGCTCGGCGATCGACAGGGCGAATGTGAAGCCGCTGCAGACCGAGTTGACGTCGAAGGCGGCGGTGCCCTGCCCGGCGCCCAGCTCGTCGGCGACGACACAGGCCGTCGCGGGCTGGGGGGAGTCCGGTGTGGAGGTCGCCACGATGATGAGACCGAGCTCGGCGGCGCCGACCCCGGCCTGCTCCAGGGCTGCCCGGGCGGCGGCGACGGCCAGGTCCGAGGTCGCCTCCTCCGGCTTCGCCCAGCGCCGCTCACGGATCGCCGTCTTGCGCACGATGGCCACCTCGGACACCCCGGTCAGGGTGCTCAGGTCCTTGTTGCTCATCACGCGACCGGGCACGTAGGACCCCGTCCCGAGTACGCCCGGTGCGTTCTGGGCGGCAGCGCATGTGATCATGGTCTGCTCCAATGTCGTCCTGACTGGTACCGGCCACCCGCCCGCGTCGGCCACGACGGGGAACGGGGCCCGCGCATCCCGCCGTCCGTGTTCCGGACCCGCCGCTCACGGCGGCTTCGCCCGCTGCGGCTGCGGCGTCGCGCGAGGAGGAGTGGTGGGGCCGGGTACGGCGGATCCGCAGGAGTTCAGGACATCCGGCGCCCGGTCCGAGGTCCAGCAGACCTGTGCGGATCTGTCAGATGAGCCGGCGCCGGCGCTGCCGCCGGCCGGCCGGTTCCGGGCATCCGGCGGGCCGGGAGCCGCTGTCAGCCGGTGACGGGGAGCTGGGCTTCCAGGCCGTCGAGGACGATCTTCACGCCCAGGTGGAAGTTGTCCTCCCAGTCCTCGTCGAGCATGTACTCGTACTCCACGAGCGTCGGGTACTCGTCCTGCTGCCGGCGCAACTGCTCCTGCGCCGCCACGCGTTCGGCCTTCGACCACTGGAGGTTGGACTGGCTCGCCGCGGAGCCGAGAACGTGGTTGTACAGTAGCCAGCAGGCCGCCTGTGTTTGCTGTGCCTTGAATCCGGCGCGTGACAACGTTGCCTGGAGGAACTCCAGCCATGTGAGGAAGTTCGGCCCTATCGACGGCCGTTGACGCAGCGGCAGCGCGGCGGACCAGGGGTGCCGGAGAAGCATGGCCCGGCATCCGGAGAGGAGGGCCACGACGTTCTCCTGCCAGACTCCGTCGTGGCCGTCGGGGAGCGGGGCCTCGACGAAGATGGCATCGGTGGCCAGGTCGACGACGTCGTCCTTGGTGTCGATGTGCCAGTACAGCGTCGTGGCGCCGATGCCGAGGCGCTCCGCCAGATGGCGCATGGTCAGCCGCTCCATGCCCTCCTCGTCCAGCAGAGCGATCGCCGCCTCGGTGATGCGCTCTCTGGTCAGCGGCGGCTCGTGGCGTGGGGCGGGCGGTCGGCGCAGCCAGACGCTCTGCCCGGAACCCGAGCCCGTACGACCGTTCCCCCGTGGCTTGCTCACGCTGACCCTCACCAACCTTTCCGGCGCATCGTACGCGGCCGAACCCATCGTAGTACATTGATCGATGCGCTCGATCAATGTACGAGAGGCCGATCAATGTTCGACAACGGCTCTCACCTGCGTTCCTCACCGCACGCAGGCCCGGCAACTCGGCCCGCCCGCCAGGAAGGACACGCATGAAGCTGGTTGTGTTCGGCGCCAACAGCCCCACGGGCCGTCTGGTCACGGCCATGGCCATGACCGCGGGGCACACGGTCACCGCGATCACCCGGCGGCCGGCCGATTTCCCGTTCTGCGACCACCGGGTGCAGGTCGCCGAAGCGGACTCGATGGACGCCGACGCGGTGGACTGGGTCGTGCGCGGCCATGACGCCGTCATCTCGGTGGTCGGCGCGCCGCCCTCCCTGAGGCCCGTCACCGTCTGCTCCCAGACCGCGTACAACATCGTCAAGGCGATGATCGGCAACGGGGTGCGGCACCTGCTCTGCGTCGGCTCCGCCGGTCTGGACGCCGCCGACCTGTCCCGCGCCGACCTCCTGGGCCAGCGGGCGGCCCGCCCGGTGGTCCTCGCGTGCAGCCGCGCCGTACGGGAGGACGTGCGGCGCATGGAGAACGTCGTCCGTGAGGCCGGGCTCGACTGGACCCTGTTCCGGCCGGGGCGCCTCGTCGGCAGGAACGATGTGTCGGACTACCGGATCGCCCCGGTCCCGGAGCCGCGCCTGCTCACCTCGCGGGTCGATCTCGCCCACGCCTTGGTCCACGAAGTCACGCACGGCGACCATGTGAGGCGGATCGTCTACGTCGCCACCGCGCGCCGCGCCGTGTGAAAAGCGGGCCGACTTCCGCGCGCCCGCCCGGAATTGATGTCCGATGTAAACATCAGGCAAAGCGGCCCCTTTGGGGTGCTGTCCGTCTTTCTGTGTGTTCCGGGTGAAACGGTGGCGTCCACCCGCCAGGTGAAGGGCGCATCCCCGCACGTCAGTGGGGTAGGTGACAGATCTGTGTGCCGTGTGGTGGTGCAAAGATCGACTGATGGATAAAGTGATGTCCCGTTTGGTTCGGGTAAATAACCTTGTGCGTGTCAGAGTGAGGAGTGGTCCAGCGTTCTACCAACCTCCCGCAGGGCGTGAGTTCCGGCCCGGCGGACATCAAATCGGGGGCAATTTTGAATGCAGCCATGTTTCCGTCGGCCAGGATCGGAAATCGAAAAGAGTATTCTGATCGATTATTCGGTGAGAACGTTCCGCCGGATGAATTGCTGAGAGAAATGTCGATCTCGCTCTTCGCCTCCCTGCCGCGCGCCGACCAGCGCAAGAAGGGCGTCGAGTACGTCAGGGGCCTCCTGGAGGTTCCCGGACGCAAGTCGATCAGGAATATCGCGAGCCTGATCGGTGGCCGGGCGACGGACCAGAGCCTGCACCATTTCATCAGCGAGTCGACATGGGAGTGGGCGCCGGTGCGCCAGGCCCTGGCCCGCTATCTGGTGCCCCGCCTGCCGGTCGAGGCCTGGGTGCTGCAGGACACGGTGATCCGCAAGGCGGGGCAGCACTCGGTCGGGGTGGACCGCCGGTTCGTGCCGGCCGAGGGACGGGTGCTGAACGCGCAGCAGGCGATCGGGGTCTGGGCGGCCTCCGGCTGCCGGAGCGGCCCGGTCGACTGGGGGCTCCATCTGCCCCCGACATGGATCGACGACCGGTCGCTGCGCAGCCGGGCGTCGATCCCGGAGAGCACCGAGGCGGAGACCCTGTCCGACCGGGCCGTCCGGCTCTGCGTCGGCATGGTGTCCGAGTGGGGGCTGCCGGTACGACCGGTGGTGCTGGACGCCAGTTCCCTCAACCTCGCCATGCTCTTCGACCGGCTGGGCCGCCGGGGCATCCCCCTGCTGGCACGGGTCGACCAGTCGGTACCCCTGCTCGTCTCGGACCCGGCGCTGACCGGCCACCGCGGTGCGGCGAGCATGCCGGCCGGAGAGGTCATCCGCGCGGCGAGCAGCACCAGGCAGCCGGCTCACTGGCGCGAGTTCGGCAGGTGCGGCGGGATGCGCTCCGGTCTGATCGCGAGCGTGGCCGTACGGCTTCCCCAGGGGAGGGCGGCGAGGCTGCGGTCGGGCGGCGGGCGGCGGCTGGCCCTGATCGGACTGGCCGAGAACGGGCAGCGCAACGCGCCCCAGCTGTGGCTCACCGATCTGACGTCCCTCCAGTCGACGTCGCTGCTCACGCTGTTCACCCTGCTGGAGCGGGTACGGGGCGACTACCGCGAAGTCGCGAAGAACGTGGGCATCGAGGACTACGTGGGGCGTTCGTTCGACGGATGGCACCGTCACATGACCCTCGCCTCGGCCGCCCACGCCATCGCGGTGCTGAGCTGCCCCGGCCAGATGTGGAACGGGGAGCCGGGCAACGCGGAACGCGGCACCTGACGAAGTGAGCCGCGACGCGTTGTCGCGGTACGCCCCCCACTACAGGATCGGACCGTAGGCCGATCGGCCGACTGCCGGGCCGCGCCCGTCCGTCCGTGACCCGTCCGGCCGTGGTCCGTCGTGCGCTGCTCGTGATCCGTCCCGGAGGCGGGTACGAGGGTGCGCGGGCCGGCGGAGGAGCGGGGGCCGTCACGGGCTCCCGCCCCGGTGAGCACGGCATCCCGCGCGATCCGTGCCGCACGGCGACCGCGGGACGTACCCGCGGACCGATCCATCCACAAGGGGAGAGACGTCAGTGGACAACCCTGTGCTCGACATCGGATCGATACCGGCCCGCCAGCAGCCCGGGTGGGACGACGCGGAGGGCGTACGGCGTGTACGACGGCAGCTCCTGGCCTCCCCCGGGCTCGTCGGCCCCGAGGACGTCCGCGCGCTGCGCTCGGTGCTCGCCGTCGTCGCCGCCGGGGGAGCCCATGTGGTGCAGGCGGGGGACTGCGCGGAGGATCCCGCGGAGTGCACGGCGTCCCACGTCGCCCGCAAGGCGGGCCTCCTGGACGTGCTCGCGGGCACGCTGAAGGGGATCACCCATCGGCCCGTGGTCCGCGTGGGGAGGATGGCCGGCCAGTTCGGCAAGCCCCGCTCGAAGCCCACGGAGTGGGTCGGCGACCTCGAACTCCCCGTCTACCGGGGCCATATGGTCAACGGCCCCGCACCCGACCCGCTGAGCAGACGCCCGGACCCCCGGCGCCTGCTGGCCTGCTACCACGCCTCCGGTACGGTGCTGCGCCATCTGGGCCGGCACCGCGGGCCGGGGGAACCGGGCATCGACCCACCGGTGTGGACCAGTCACGAGGCACTCGTACTCGACTACGAAGTCCCCCTGGTGCGAAGGGACTCCACCGGCGCGCCGGTCCTCACCAGCACGCACTGGCCGTGGATAGGGGACCGCACCCGCCAACTGGACGGCGCCCATGTCGCCCTGCTCGCCGCGGTGGCCAACCCGGTCGCCTGCAAGGTGGGCCCCGGCATGACCGCGGAAGAGCTGCTCGCCCTGTGCGAACGGCTCGACCCGGCACGCGAGCCCGGTCGGCTCACCCTGATCGCCCGCATGGGGGCGCAGCTCGTCGCCCACCAACTGCCACCCCTCGTCGCGGCGGTACGGGAGGCGGGGCACCCGGTCATCTGGCTCAGCGACCCGATGCACGCCAACACGGTCACCACACCGGGCGGGCGCAAGACCCGCTACCTCGACTGGATCGTCCGCGAGGTCAGGGACTTCGGGGCCGCGGTGCGCACGGCCCGGGGGACCGCCGGCGGACTGCATCTGGAGACCACCCCGGACGACGTGACCGAATGCGCCACGAGCCCCCTGGCCGCCGATCAGCTCGGCGGCCGCTACAGCAGCCTGTGCGACCCGCGGCTCCGCCCGGACCAGGCCGTCTCCGTGGTCGCGGCCTGGGGCGCGTGGACCAGGGAATCCGAGGACGGCGCCCGGCGGGACCGTCCCATCCGCACGCGTACGAAGGAGGACCGCTCATGAACGGCAAGGTCGCCCTGGTCACGGGGGCAGCGAGGGGGATCGGCGCGGCGGTGGCCCGCGCGCTCGGCGCCCGCGGGGCCGCGGTCGCCGCCGTGGACTGCGACGCGGACGGGCTCCGGGACACCGTGGAGAAACTGACCGCCGACGGTGTGACCGCCGAGGGGTTCCCGGTCGACATCACCGACCGCACCGAGGTCGGCAAACTGGTCGACACCGTCGAACAGCGGCTGGGTCCGGTGGACTTCCTGGTCAACGCGGCGGGGGTGCTCCACCTGGCCGAGGCGCGGCAACTGACCGACCGGGAATGGGACGCCACCTTCGCGGTGAACGCCACAGGCGTGTTCGTGATGTCACGCGAGGTCGTCAACCGGATGGTGCCGCGCGGGCGCGGCGCCCTCGTCACCGTGGCCTCGAACGCGGCCGGCACGGCCCGTACGCGGATGGCCGCGTACGCCGCCTCGAAGGCCGCCGCCACGATGTTCACCAAGTGCCTGGGCCTGGAAGTGGCCCGGCACGGCATCCGGTGCAATCTGGTCGCCCCCGGTTCCACCGACACCCCGATGCTCAGCTCCATGTGGCACGACGCGAGCGGCCGCCGGACCACGATCGCGGGCACGCCCGACGCGTACCGGGTCGGCATTCCGCTCGGCAAGCTGGCCGTGCCCTCGGACATCGCCGACGCGGTGGCCTTCCTCCTGTCCGACCAGGCAGGACACATCACCTTGCAGAGTCTCACCGTGGACGGCGGCGCCACCCTCGGCGTGTAGGCACGGTGCGACCGGACGACGCCGCGAGCGGACGAGGCGGAGAGAAGACATGAGCGGGATACCTCCCATCGAACCCTACGAACTGCCGCGCGCGGGGGAGCTGCCCGCCCGCGTCCCGTCGTGGACGGTCGATCCACGGCGCGCGGTGCTGCTGGTCCACGACATGCAGCGCTACTTCCTCCGGGCGTTGCCCGAGCCCCTCAGGGGGCAACTGCTCTCCCGTGCCGCGCTGTTGCGCACAGGCTGTGCCGAACTGGGCATCCCCGTCGCGTACACGGCGCAGCCCGGCGCCATGGACGAGGCGGACCGCGGTCTGCTGAAGGACTTCTGGGGGCCGGGCATGCGGCGCTCCGCCGCGGACCGCGAGATCGCGGAGGAGCTGGCGCCGGGGCCCGACGACTGGATGTTCACCAAGTGGCGGTACAGCGCCTTCTTCCGCTCCGGCCTGCTGGAGCGGATGCGTGAGCACGGCCGCGACCAGTTGATCGTCTGCGGGGTGTACGCGCATGTGGGCGTGCTGATGACCGCGGTCGACGCGTTCACCCAGGACATCGAGACCTTCCTGGTGGCGGACGCGGTCGCCGATTTCTCCGCCGCCGACCACCGGCGGACGCTCGACTACGCGGCGCGCTGTTGCGCCGTCGTCACCACGGTCAAGGAGGTCGTCGCGTGACATCCGATCTGCTCGGCAGGGTGCTGGCACCGCATCCGCCGCCCTTCGCGCTGCTGCACCGGCCCACGGCGGACGGCGGGCGGTTGGAGGTGCTCGTCGGCGAGGTGCGCGCCTTTCCCACCCTCGCGTCGATCCCGCTGCCCGAGGCGCCGGCCGCCGACGGCCGGACGCACCACGACGTACTGGCCCTGGTGCCGTACCGGCAGATCGCCGAGCGCGGCTACGCGGGCGTCGACGACGGCGCGCCGCTGCTCGCCCTGCGGGTGACCGCGCAGGAGACGGTGCCCCTGGCCGAGGCCCTGCCGCGGCTCGTCCGTACGCCGATCCGGCTGGTGGGCGGGCACTTCGCACCGGACGACGAGACGTACGCCGCCACGGCACGGAAGGTGATCGCGAACGAGATCGGCACGGGCGAGGGCGCGAACTTCGTCATCAAGCGCTCGTACCGGGCGCGGATCGGTGACTACACCCTGGGCAGCGCGCTGGCCTTCTTCCGCAATCTGCTGGAGACCGAGTCCGGCGCCCACTGGTCCTATGCGGTGCACACCGGCAGCCGTACCTTCGTCGGCGCCTCGCCGGAGCGCCATGTGAGCCTGTCCGGCGGTACGGCGACGATGAACCCCATCAGCGGCACCTACCGCTATCCGGCCTCCGGCCCCGAACTCTCCCAGGTGCTGGAGTTCCTCGCCGACCGCAAGGAGACCGACGAGCTGTACATGGTCCTCGACGAGGAACTGAAGATGATGGCGCGCGTCTGCGACGGCGGAGGCAGGGTGGTCGGGCCCTACCTGAGGGAGATGGCCCGGCTCGCGCACACCGAGTACCTCATCGAGGGGCACAGCACCCGCGATCCGCGGGAGATCCTGCGGGAGACACTGCTCGCGCCCACCGTCACAGGGAGTCCGCTGGAGAGCGCCTGCCGGGTGATCGCGCGGTACGAGCCCGAGGGCCGCGGCTACTACAGCGGCGTGGCCGCGCTGATCGGCAGGGACGGGCAGGGCGCCCGCTCACTGGACTCCTGCATCCTCATCCGCACCGCCGACATCGACGGTGCCGGCCGCGTCGAGATCGGGGTCGGCGCCACCCTCGTACGCCACTCCGACCCGGCTGCCGAGGCCGCCGAGACGCGGGCGAAGGCGGCAGGGCTGCTCGCGGCGTTGGAAGGCGGACGGACGGCCCGCTTCGCCGGCCATCCGCGGGTACGGGCCGCGCTGGCCGGACGCAACGCCTCCGTCGCCGGGTTCTGGCTCGCGGGGCAGGACACCCGCACCTGTGTGGTACCGGCGCTGGCCGGGTCCCGTGTGCTGGTCGTCGACGCGGAGGACACCTTCACCGCGATGCTCGACCACCAACTGCGCGCGCTGGGAATGGCGGTGACGGTACGCAGGTACGACGAGGGGTACGCACCGGGCGACCACGATGTCGTCCTGCTGGGACCCGGCCCCGGCGACCCCCGGGACACCGGGCATCCGAAGATCGCGCGGCTGGCGGCGCTCGTCGACACCCTGCTGGCCGGGGGCCGTCCGTTCCTCGCCGTGTGCCTCAGCCACCAGGTGCTCTGCGGCCGGCTGGGGTTCGAACTGGCGCGCCGGGAGGTGCCCAACCAGGGGGCGCAACGGGAGATCGACCTCTTCGGGGCGCGCGAGACGGTCGGCTTCTACAACACGTTCTCCGCCCGGTCGTCCGAGGAGAAGGCCGAGTGCGAGGGCGTGGGCCTGGTGGAGCTGAGCCGGGACCGGGACACCGGCGAGGTGCACGCGCTGCGCGGACCGCACTTCGCGTCCGTGCAGTTCCACGCCGAGTCGGTGCTCACCCGGGACGGGGTGCGCATCCTCGCCGAACTGCTGACGGGCCTCGTCCGCGGGTGACCCCCCGGGCAGGCGTGAGGCGGCTGTGCGGCGGGCTCCGGGGC